>NZ_LVCV01000165.1 GCF_001647195.1 Rhodococcus sp. EPR-157
ACATCCTGGCGGACCAGGACACCAGGGTTTCCGAGACCGCAGTCCGTGTCGACGGCCAGGAGTGTCAGGCCGGTCTCCTGACCGGGTTTCGGTAGGACGAGCATGACGCCGCGTTGACCGTCGAGCTCGACTCGAGCGGACCCGAGCACGGTGGTCGAGGGTTCGAAGCCGTTGGCTGCAAGACACCCGGACAACGCACCGGACTCGAGAAGATCGTTGGTTTCGCGATTCGTCATGACTTCGTAGGCGACGGATGCATCCAGGTTGTCGGAGTCGACAACCAGGGCCGGTGAATCCGCCGACGGAGCCTCGGCGACGAGATCCTGCGTACCTTCGCCATCTGACGTCACATTGTTCACCACGACGGCCGTCATCACGACGCCGAGTGCAACCGTGGCTGCGACCCCGACGACGATCGCGACTCGAACACGTCGTCGACGTGAGGCCAGCGTGATGACGTCGGTGGATTCGGCGCTGGTGTGAAGTGCGGTCGGCGGTTCCGCCTCGGCGAGAGCTCGGTCGATTCGCTCGGCGACCTCAGGGGGAAGCGGTTCTCCACGGGCAGGTTCGCGGCTGGCTGCTCCCAGGCGGGCGGTGACCGCATCGAGCGCAGCGAGGACATCCATGGCGTCCGGGTCCTGCCGTACGAGGGGCCACAGCTGCGAGCTGACCGACTCGGGAAGTGCACCCGCATGTAGATCAGCGAGAAGTTCCAGTGAGTACGGCTGGGTAGGAAGGGGGTCGGTGCCGTGCGACGCCATCGCGATCTCCTTCCATGCACAGTCTCCCTACACATGCTATGACGCAGCGGACGGTCTAACGGTTCCCGTCGTATCGAAGAAATTCGAGATGAACGGCCAATTTGAGTCTGCCGCGAGCGCAGCGGCTCTTCACCGTTCCTGCGGGTACCCCGAGCAATCGCGCCGCATCGGCTACGGAATACCCCTCCATATCGACCGCGACGACCGCCGCTCGTTGCTCGGGCGCCAGCGTCATGAGTGCTTTGTGCACCTCGATCGAGGTCTCCACGGTCGCCATCGGGTCGCGCGAATCGGCGGGATCGAACGAGTCGCCGTCGGGTAAAGACACCGTCGGCCTCGATCGATTCCGTCGGATGCGGTCCAAGCACGCGTTCACGACGATCTTGTGCAACCAGCTGCGCACTGCAGCATCTGCACGGAACGACGCCGCAGTACGATGCGCCGACAGCAAGGCCTCCTGCAACGCGTCCGCAGCGTCTTCGGTCGTGTAGCTGGTCCGGCGTGCGGTCATCCACAGGTGCTCTTGATGTCGATGAACAAGCGTCGTGAACGCCGATGTGTCACCCGCAACGTGCGCCGCCAGCAATTCGACATCGGAGCGCCCACCGAGCAGATCCCCGACCCCTTCGTTTACACCTGCAATCCCCATACGAAAACGGCTCCCCCCCGTGTTACCGCATTGCTGGAGAGCCTAAAGCATAGAGACCGCGCAGTACGAAAAGATGTTCTTTTCAAGCACTGTGCAGGTGAAGCGGGTGTTTACAGGGCGGGGATCAGGATTGTGCGGTGAAACCGAAATCCGCGATCGACGACTGGTTGCGTCCACTGTCGGTGCTGAGGACTGTGATCCACACCAGAACGTGGCTCGTCGGCTCCGTCATCTGCAGAGGAATATCGGTGACACCACTTCCGAGAGTTGCCTCGCCGATGATCGTCGTATCACTGAGGCTCGGAGAATCGCTCGGGGCCGATCTGATCTCGACGACTGTTCCGGGTGACGGAGAGTTCACGAACGCGCTGGTGAGCACTGACGACGATGGCAGTGTCGCGAGCAAGCCCACGCCCTCCTTGAGTGAGGGGAATGGCTGGAAGTAGGAGTCCGACGCCCACACGGTCGAAGGATCGCCATCGGTCGCATTGGATGCCGTCGAGGCATTGTCCGCACTGCCCTGCGGTGAGAACACCTCGACCGAGTCGATAGCAACGGGCGCCGCGGCCGGGGTCGCGGCCTCGGGCGCCCCTGGTGCGGGCGGCACCGTCTCGGGCGTCGTGAGACCGAAGTCCTGTTGCGTCAACGGTTCATCGGAGTTGCCGCCGGCGATGGTGGTGAACAGCCAGTACCCGGCGAAGCCGAGGACAACGACGGTCAGAGCACCGAGAACGGCAAGCGCGATGTTGGTTCGTCTCGATCGCTGCTGTTGTGCCGCAATCTCTTCGGGGTCGGCGAGGGAATGCCCGCTGGCTCCTGGAGCTCGCTGTCCCAGACGAAGCGCGGGCATCATGTCGGTCTTGTCGTTGACGACGGCAGCCTGGTCGAGAACGTGCTGAACGGTTGCCGCAGTCCTGATTCCGCTGTTCTGCTCGAGCGCGCGTACAGCGACAGCCGAGATTTCGAACGGAACATCGGACCGAATCCGACGTGGCTCGACGGCATGGCCGCTGGCGTCTCGGTCTGCGGGCTTCATGCCGCCGACCGAACGCAACTGTCCGTCCGGACGAGTGTTGCCGGCTGCGTCGACGAGGGGCCATCGTGCGGTGATCAGGGCGTAGAGCATGGCGCCGAGTCCACGAACGTCCGAACCCGGGTCGGCGTCGGCGAGCGTCGCGGGGAACGCAAGGACGGCATTTCCGCTCGTGCTGATGCGAACACGATCGGGGTGGTCGATCGACAGTGCGCCGCCGCTGCGGTGAGCCGCTTCGGCAGCGCCCGCCAGCGCCTTGATCGCTCGCGCTGCACCAGTCGGGGATGGAACTGTGTCCGCCATCTCGCGCAATGAACGACCGGGCGTCCATTCGGCGACGACGATGCCACCGGAACTACCGCGCACGACGTCGAGCACGCGCGCAAGTCCGGGTGAGTTGATGCGGCCGAGACGCAATGTGCGCGACAGGATTGCCTGCGGACCTTCCGGTCCATCTGCCGAGGCATCGCCCGCGCGCTGGTCGGCGTCGACGAAGGTGAGAGCCACCTCGCGGTCGAGCTTCACATCGTGTGCTTGCCAGAACTTGAGTCCGCGAGCACCGCCGTGTGGGGCGAGCAACCGGTAGCGGCCACCGGCAACCGATGCTCCGGGAATGAGTTTGGGGCCGCGCAGCGCGCGCGGGTTCTCACTTGCAGCGGGCGCCGCCGTCGCGCCCCCGACTGTTGCGGTACCGGGCGTGACCGGTGATGCAGTGCTGGCGTCCTGGTCGGAAGCCTGATCCGCTGCGCCGTTCGAATCGTCCTTGTCGGGTGCCGCTGACTTGTCGGCCGCGAGTGCGCTTGTCTCCGAAGGGGTCTCGTCGGCAACACCGTCGTCGGCAGCAACTTCGGCGGGATTGCCCGGCTGCTGCGCCGAGGCCTCGACCGTGGACTCGTCGACAGCGGGAGTCTTGTCGGTCGAGCTCGTGTCGGAGTCGGTGCTGTCGGACGACGGTGGTGTGGGCGCAGCTGTCTTCGGCGGAACAGAGGGCACGTGTGCGCGCTCATCCACCTCGACTCCACCAGGTGCTCGGTCGGCGCCGTTCTTCACGGACTCGGCCGGCCCCCCAGCCACTTCGTCGTCGGTCACTCTCACTCCTTCACGCGTATGTGCCCCGGATTGCCCCACATGACCACCCCGTTCGGGCGGACGTGGCGGGGACTGCGTCCCGGTTCGCCGAGGTCCAGGGTACGGGAGTCGGTCGCGTGCAGTGTCCCATGCAGCGGCGGAACTGACGACCGGTATCGCTTCGGTCTGCTGGGTGGGGAAAGGTTCGGCCGATTCGGTGACGGACGTGGTCCTGCCCCGAACTCGATCGACCAGTTTGCGCACGGCGACCGTCACCGCCAGCACCTCCGGAATTCGGCCGAACCACAAGATTCCGAAGGTGATACCGAGCATCAGGACGGCACAGATCCCGACGCGCAGCAACGCGCCGACCACGCCTAGCGGTTCGGTGACAGCTCCGAGGTCGGCAATGCGGTCGATGGCGAGCATCGCGGTGCCGCCCGCTGCAGATGCGATGAGCACCATCCAGATGGTCTTCCCGATGTTGATCATCCGCAGGTTGCCGAGGCTTCGATGCAGCAGGAATCCGCCGATGCAGGCACCGACGACGAATCCGAGGCCATTCGCGACGCCGAGCCAGAGGACGACCTGCTGATCGTTGCGTGCCAGGACGGGTGCCAACGCGGACAGGGCGATCTTGACGCCGGTGATGCCGAGAATGATCCAGGTCGGCGTCCACGCCTGTTCTCGTGCGTAGAAGACTCGAAGGTGGATCAGGACCAGCGCGTACGGGATGAGAGTGAAGGCCGACCAGCTGACTGCTTCGCCGAGTCGTCCCGCATCACTGGCGAAGTTGCCGAAACCGAACAGGGCTTCGCCGACCCATGGTCCGGCGAAGGTCAGGAACACCACGATGGGTACGAGTGCGACGAGCGTCAGTCGGGTAGCGACCGACAGATCGTCGACGACAGCGGGGGTGTCCCCGTTGGCCGCGTTCCGGCTGAGCCGCGGCATGATCGCGGTCAACACCGTCACGCCGAGGATCCCGTAGGGCAGCTGCAGCAGAATCCACGCTTGCGAGTAGATCGCCGGGCCGGCTTCGTCGGCCCCGGCGGAAATCTTCGTCGCGAAGACAAGACCGGCTTGGCTGATGACGACGTACAGGATGATAGCGGCCGCCATGCCGCCGAAGGCCTTGAGCCGGGCGTCGAATCCCCACAGTGGCCGCAGGTCGATCTTTTCTCGCCGCAGAGCCGGGATCAGGGCCGCCACCTGGGTCACGACACCGGCGGTGACGCCGAGACCGAGGATCAGGATGTGCGGGTCGCTCATCTCGACGGGATCGAGCGTTATCTCGCCCGGCACGAGGAAGTACAGCGAGAAAATCCCGAGTACGACCAGGTTGTTCCACACAGGCGCCCAGGCACCGGGGCGGAAGTTCTGCCGAGTGTTCAGCACCGCGGTGAGCAGCCCGGACAGGCCGTAGAACAGAATCGCTGGTAGGACGAGGTACGACAGCGCAATTGTCAGTTCGCTGCTGACCTTGGCATCGTCGTCGATCAGCATTCGGCTCAGCACCGGCGCGCCGATGGTTGCGATCACCGCGACGACGGCAAGCATCGTGAACGCGATCGTGAACAGTCTGCGCACGAACGACGTGCCGCCGTCGGGATCCTCCATTTCGGCCCGCACCAGAACCGGTACGACGATCGCGCTGAGCACCGCGCCGAGGACCAGCTCGGAAATCATGTTCGGCAGAATCGTCGCTGCCGTGAAGGAGCTTGCGATCGCGCCGCCGAGAATCGCGAGCATGACGACCTGTTTGAAGAACCCGGTGATCCGACTGACCAGTGTTGCCACGGCGATCGACCCCGTCGACGCGAGCAGGCTCTTGTGCTTCGCCGGGGGGCGAGCGTCGGGTTCGGGTGTCGGTTGCGGCTGGTCCGGGACCGGCGGGAAGTCCTCGTCGCGGAACCTGGGAATGAGTTGGGTGACGGAATTGTCCGGAGCAGGCCCGCCGTCGGGAGACGGTGGAGCCGGGTAGCTGCGCATCTCGCGTGGCCGTGCATACGCGTCGCGTTCCCACGGCGCCTGACGTGGTGGATCGACGCGCCTGAACACCTGGGCTGCGGGCAGCCGAGTGCGCGGGCCGTCCCCCCGGTAGGGCATGTCGCCCGAGTGGGGGATATCGCTACCCGTCATGGCCGTTCGTACCCTTCGTCTGCTGGGTCCGGCTGACCTCTGAACCTGTGCAGAAGTCTGCGGCCGGCGAGTAGTAGCAGCAGAACCCCCGCGGAGGCGGTGATGATCGCCAGCGCCTGTCCGTATGCGTTAGACCGTACGGACACCGTCGACGCTTCGCCCAACTGCTGGCCGTCGAGGGTGGTCAGGGAAAAGTCGACAGCCAGGTTGCGGCTGTCGTCGACCTGGGCCGGAACTGTGATCGTTCGGCTTCCCCGCGCAGGCAGCGCCATGGCACCGACGTCGCTGACGGTCATTTCCGGCGGCGCATCGACCTTGAGCCGCACGTTGACCCCGACGGGGAGGTCGTT
The DNA here is from genome assembly GCF_001647195.1 of Rhodococcus sp. EPR-157. Classification (GTDB taxonomy): domain Bacteria; phylum Actinomycetota; class Actinomycetes; order Mycobacteriales; family Mycobacteriaceae; genus Rhodococcoides. The sequence continues at coordinate 6,004 of NZ_LVCV01000165.1, forward strand.
GCGGGCGACCAGCAGCAACGGACTCTGTTCCGACGCCAATGTGTAGACACCGCCGGGGGCGAGGACCGTGACCGATTCGAAGATGCCGTCGAGTCCGGACTCGGAACCGTCCATTCGTACCCGAGCTGCGGTCGACGCGGCTTCGGAACGATCGGCGGTGCCGATCGCACGGAGCAAGTCCTCCCGAAGCGGGGCCGTGTACAGGCGCGGTGTCAGCGCAGATTGAGGGTCGTCGACCAGCGAGCCCCGTAGCGCCTCGATGCGTTTGCTCTGCGCCCGCACACGATCCTCGAGATTCACGTCACGATCGTCCTGATCGATGGTCCTGGTTTCGACAGGCAATCCGGTCGGTACGGCGGCGGCGAGCTCGGCTAACGGTCGCGCCGACGCAAGACCGGAACGAAGCAGCGACGACACGGTTCCGAGAATGGCGTCGGGTTCGTCACCGCCTGCCGTCCAGTACTGGGGTGGAGCGATCGTCAACGTACGCGGCGCACCGCCCGTCGGAGCCAACGAGTGATACGCGACCGCGCCCAGTGCATCCTGCAGTCGAGCTGTCCTGGAATCGCCGGTCAGGTCGTATCGCTGGTCCTCGGGCGTGAACGCCGGCGTACTCGGGTCGTCCCCGACGCCGGCCAGCGCAGTCGCCGTCGCAGCGTCGAACACGGTGGCGTTCAATTCCGCGTCGACACTGCTGCCACCGACCACGCGGGCGACGGCTCCGGACGCACTCGGCGCGATGCTGTTGTCCGCGAGCAGTGCAGTTCGTGCACCGATCGATCGCACCGCAGCCGCTCCGGTCTCGCCGAGCTGGCCCGTCGAACTCCAGACGATGCCGCGCACAGAGGTCACCCCGAGGATGGCGTCGACCACGTCGGATGGCGATTCGAGCGCGGTCGACACCAAGGAGGCATCGCCGACATTGCCCAACGTGTCGAGATCCACCTGAGCGAACGGCAACGCTGTCACACACGTCGACTGCGTCAAGGTTTCCAGTCTGCTCAACCAGTTCGACGCCGCTTCCCGGCCGGTACCTTCGCGGGCGGGCCCGGTCGGGTCGGCGGGGTCGTCGACGATGGAGTAGCCGCGAGTCATGTTCGACACGGTCACCAGCAGGTCCGGGTCGACGGCGAGACACAGAGATTCGGCCAGGCGTCCTTCCGGATCCAGCTCGTCGGTTGTCGCGAACTCGACTGATTGCAGGAGTTCGTCGAGGCGCCCGCCCGGTGCCAACTCGCCGGCAAGTTCGTCGTCGACGAGACGTACTTTCTCGTCCAACGAACCGGGGATTCCCGCAGCGAGGCGTGGCTTGTCGGCTAGGGGCCACAACAATGTCGTCGCCACCGGGTCTGCCGTGCTGGGCGGCATCGGCTGTGCATCGGGTGCCATCGGGTCGAGGGCGGTCGGATCTCGCGGTACCCCAGTGACCGGCAGGAGGAAGCGAGCGTCGTCGAGCCGAGCAGTTCCGCCGTACTCGGGTGTGCCGTTGACGTTGAGCAACAGCGGGTACACACCGGGTCTGTCGATGCCGAGCGACGGGCCCTGCGAGCTTCGAAGTGGCATCGAGATGACGAACTGTGTGCTCGCGCCCTGCTCGAGGTTCACAGCGACGTTCTGAAATTCGCCGACGTTGAGGTATTCCTGCTGATCCAGCGACAGAGTCGTGCGTAGCTCCTCGGGCGCATCGACGGCGTCGGCGCTTTGCATCCGGACGCTGATGTCGTCGACGCGACGATCTCCGGTGTTCGTCACCGTGGCGCGCACCGTGACGAACGGTTCACTGGTGGTCGTGACCGTCCCAGGTGCCACCGCATCGACGGAAAGCCGCAGGAACTGGCTTCCCCGATCGGTCTCGGGTAGGTCGGTGTCACCAGACTGGTACGAGCTCTCGGTCGGGTCCTGGGTTTCCTGAGCGACGGCCGGCCCGGGCGCCAGAACCGACGGGATCAGAACGAACATCAAAGCAGTCAATGTGGCCGCAGTGACTTTCGAGCGCCGCACCATCACTTCCCGCCGACGTGCGTCTCGGGATCCGAGTTGTTCATACTCTCGATCAGCTGGCTGGCGATCGCAGCCAACTTCCGCTCGTCGGCGTACGCCAACCGTGAAGCCAGTTCGCTGAGCGGAACCCACGCGACCTCGGTGACCTCGACGTCCTCGTCCGACAACTCGCCGCCGAGAAAGCGCAACAGATAGTGGTGCACCGTCTTGTGGACGCGGCGGCCCTCGGTGACGAACCAGTAATCGATGCTGCCCAGCGACGCCAACACCGATCCGCGTATGCCCGTTTCCTCGGCAACCTCGCGCATCGCTGTTTGTTCGGCAGTCTCGCCCTGCTCGATGTGGCCTTTCGGAAGCGACCACAGCAGTCGTCCGCGGCGGTCGGTGCGGCCGATCAGAGCGGCGCAGCGCTGCGCGGGAGGACCATCCAGACCGTCGACGACCAGGCCTCCAGCGGAAGTCTCTCGCACCGTCCGCAGCCGTGGCTTGTCGCTGTCGGCGCGCGCAGTCCGCCGCCGCGGGTTGCGGCGGCTCCTGTTCGCACGTTCGCCAGCAGACACCCAATCCATACTAGATGGAAATGGACGGTGATCCTCCTCGCCGCACCGTGACGGTTGCGCGGGCACTCTTGACGGGGTCATTCCGCAGGCTCCACTCCCGCCTGGATGGGGTCATTCCGCAGGCTCCACTCCCGCCTGGATGGGGTCATTCCGCAGGCTCCACTCCCGCCGCCTAGGCTTTCTCGACGTGCCCGAGAAGTCTCCGATCCCCCGACCGCCCGACGAGTCAGCCGACCGTCGCAGTCGGCTGTTGGCGTCGGCTGCGGTGACCCTGAACAAACTCTCCGATGTACTTGCCCCGTTGGCGGCTCGATTCGCAGCCGAGGGCCACGAGCTGTACCTCGTCGGTGGCAGCGTGCGCGACGCCGTCCTGGGCCGTCTCGGCAACGATCTGGACTTCACGACCGATGCCCGACCCGAGGTCGTGCAGCGCCTGCTGTCCGGCTGGGCGGACAATCAATGGGACACCGGCATCGCCTTCGGCACCGTCAGCGCAGGCAAGGGTGACCAGCAGATCGAGATCACCACCTTCCGGACCGATTCCTACGACCAGGTCTCGCGCAATCCTGAGGTGCAGTACGGCACGAGTCTCGAAGAAGACCTGATTCGACGCGACTTCACCGTCAACGCGATGGCGGTACGGCTCGGCGCCGATGGGTCCCAGGAGTTCGTCGATCCCCTCTCCGGCATGGATGCGCTGCTCGAAGGCCTACTCGATACACCGTCGACGCCGGAGAAGTCGTTCGGCGACGATCCGCTGCGCATGTTGCGCGCCGCCCGCTTCGTATCGCAGCTCGGCTTCTCGCTGATGCCTCGGGTCCACGAGGCGATCAGTGCGATGGCCGGGCAGATCGAACGAATCACTGCCGAGCGTGTGCAGGTGGAGCTGGACAAACTGATTCTCGGTGAGTTCCCGATCGAGGGAATCGACGTGATGTGCGAGACCGGACTCGCCTCACACGTACTGCCCGAGGTTCCTGCGATGAAGCTCGAGATCGACGAGCACCATCAGCACAAGGACGTCTACTGGCACTCACTGACGGTGCTCAAGCAGGCGATCGATCTCGAAGATGGCGATCCGGATCTCGTATTGCGTTGGGCTGCACTGCTTCACGACATCGGCAAGCCCGACACCCGCAGGCACGAAGAGGGCGGTGGCGTCAGCTTTCACCACCACGAGGTCGTCGGAGCGAAGATGGTGCGCAAACGAATGCGCGCACTGAAGTACTCGAAGAAGATGATCGACGACGTATCCCAGCTCGTGTTTCTGCATCTGCGGTTCCACGGCTACGGCAAGGGGCAGTGGACGGACTCCGCGGTACGGCGCTACGCGACAGATGCCGGCGATCTACTTCCCAAGTTGCACAAGCTCGTTCGCGCAGACAGCACCACCCGGAACAAGCGTCGGGCCGCAGCGCTGCAAGCAACCTACGACGATTTGGAGGAGCGCATAGCCGCGCTCGCCGAGCAGGAGGATCTGGCTCGGGTTCGCCCCGATCTCGACGGCAACGCGATCATGGAATTGCTGTCGATCCCTGCCGGTCCCGAGGTCGGCAAGGCATGGAAGTTCCTCAAGGAACTGCGTCTCGATCGCGGGCCACTCCCCCGCGAGGAGGCCGAGAAAGCGTTGCTGGAGTGGTGGAAAACGCTGTGAGCTGTGCGTGTGGGGCCTCCGGCCCAGTGGCACGAAAGAGTGCACGGTAGCGCACTCAACCGTGCCACTGGAGGCGGCGCCCCCAAAGGTTCGCGTTCCTACGACACGGCAGCTTTCATCAGGTACACGTTGTAGCTGTCCCATTCGGAGACGGTGAAGTACAGCTCGCCGTCCTTGGACCACGGGTGCATGAAGCCGCCGTAGGCCTTGGGGTACTCGGCGGTGCGCACCAGCGTCGTGGGCGGCGTCCACTGTCCTTGTGCTGTAACCGATTCGCGCAGAACGATGTTGCCCGCGATCGGATCGAGATACGTCATCTGCCAGATCGACCGCTGCGCGTCGTAGCGGACCGACAGCTCGCTGGCTGTACCGTCGGCGATGGGGGTGGCTTCGTTGAAGTCCACCGGCGCCCACGTACCGTTCACCCAGTACTGGTAGGCAGTCTTGTTGAGCACGTCGTCCTTCGGCACGCGTGCGAGCCCGACCGTGCCGACGCGGCCGTTGACCGTTCCGAACATGTAGACGTGATCGCCCTGCGGAACCATCGTCGAGACTTGGAATTTCGAGAGCCCGAACATGTTGTCCCAGCGGGCATGCGGGTCCTTGGTCCAGGTGGAGCCGTTGTCGTCGGAGTACGCGATACCCCCGTAGTTGGTCCACCACATTCCCGGTACGGTGCTCCAGCGGCGAATGGACATGTACGACATGTATTGACGGTCGCCGACCGCGAATCCCGACGTCGGGATGACCGTAGTCTCCCAATTCTTCACCTTGCGGCTGCTGATCAATTCGGCTGCGTGGCAGCGTGAGTCCTGCACCATACTGTCGATGGTCATACCGTCGGACAGGTCGGAGTCGGTGCTGTGGCCGAGAGTGTTGCTGCGCCAGTCCGGTCCACCGACTACGCCGAATTCCCAACCCTTGCCGAACGAGTCGCCGAACGCGACGGCAACCTCGCCGGGTTTGCTCTCCCACATGATGCCGAGGTCGGTGCCGTCGACCTGCCAGCGCTTGTCGGTGCGGTTGTCGGAGCCCGGGCCGGTGACCTGCGAGACGACGGATACGTCGCGGACAGCCGGCTGCGGCGGAGCGCCGCTGATCGGGCCAGGTTCCGCGGGATTCACCGCGGCGGGTGGCGCGGGAGCGATCGGCTCACCGGGCGGACCCGGGATCGGGATCGGAATCGTTTCGGGCTGCGGATCGATCTCGATCCGTGGAAACGGCAGTTCGGCCGAGCCGGACCCGACGGCAATATCCTGGGGATCGTCCGTGAGGTCCGGACACGGATCCATACAGGGGTCCGGTAGTGGCTCGGCCTCGACGCGGGTGCGGTCCGGTGCTGGATCGGGCAACGGAACCAGTTCGACGGACGGGTACGGCACCGGAATGACGAACCGGTCGGGGATGGGGGGAAGCACCGGAGGCGAGTCGAGGCTCAGGGGCTCGGGCGGATAGTCCTTGGGGTCGAATCCGGCTTCGCCGCATGCGTTGACGGGCGGAGGGGGCGCGGCGGACGCTGGTGCAACCAGGATGGTGCTCGACGCGGTGAGTGCGAGTGCGCAGACCAGAGCAGTCGATCTGGCGCGCATGCGTGTTCCTCCTGGTTGGAGAGTTCTCGTACCGTGCGGTGTGCAAAACAAGGTAGCACCGGACGAGCTACCGGGCGCGTCGGGCACTGAGGGACACGACGACGAGTCCCAGCACGTACACCAGGCCGCCTGCGAAGACGACGACGTGGGCCGAGGCGTCGCCGGCCAGATTGGAAGTGGTCGGGCCGACGGCGAATGCTGCCGCGGCGAGGGCGCCGACGAAGAAGATGTTGAAGACGGTGTCCTGCAGCGCGAAGACCCGGCCGCGATGATCGTCGTCGATGTCGGTCTGCATCGACGCGTCGCCGGTCAGCTTGATGGTCTGCCCGGCCGCGCCGAGCAGGAACGCGCCGATGAGCAGGCTCGTCTGGGTGAGGGCGGCGATGAACGTCACCTGGACCACTGCCGCGAGCGCCAGCGCTCCGACGATGGAACGAACTCGGCCGAGACGCGGCAGTAGAAACGGCGTCAGGACCGCGGCGACGAGCATACCCACGGCAGTCGCACCGAGTGCGATACCGAACCCGGCCAAACCACCCGGCAACGAACTCGACGTCGTCTCTCGCAGGATCAGCACCATGACGAGCGTGTCGATTCCGAACACGATCCGGTGGGCGCCGATGCCGGCCATCGCCGCTGTAACCGTCGGCGACTTCCAGACTGCGACGGCTCCCGATTTCAGACCTGCGGCGATGTCGGCGAGCGCCTCGAGTGCGCCTCGATCATCACGTTCCATCAGCGTCGCCGGGCCGAGTGAGCCTCGGGCGAAACGGGCAGCAGCGATCGTCCCGACGACCGAGCCTGATGCCGACACTGCCACGGCGACGCCGGATCCGACGTCGCCCGCGCCCACGACGCCGATGACCGCGACGGCGGCCCCTGCACCTGCCGCAGCGAAACCGGAACCGATTGTGGCGAGGAGCGAGTTCATCGGTACGAGCCACTCCGTCCTGATGACGTGGGGGAGGGACGCCGATGCACCTGCCATGACGAACCGACTGAGTCCGACGGTCGACAACGCGAGCAGGAGGAGCGGTGTCTCACCGCCGCCCGTCCACAGGACCGCGGACGTGGCGACGATGAGCACCACGCGGACCACGTTTGCCCACAGCACCACTGCTCGCCGATCCCAGCGGTCGAGCATTGCGCCCGCGAACGGTCCGATCACCGAGTACGGCACGAGCAACACGGCGAATCCGGCAGCGATGGCGGCTGGGTTGGATTCGCGCTCGGGGTTGAACAGGATCGCCCCACTGAGAGCGGCTTGAAACAGGCCGTCGCCGAACTGCCCTGCGAAGCGGATGGTGGTGAGCTTGCCTGCTCCTGGCGAATTGCGTAGCCGTGCCAGGAAGGTTTCGTCGCTCACTCACGGGACTGTAGTACGAGGAATCCAATGGGAATCTTCGAGAAGGATAGCCAATACGGAATGTAGTAGTTATGCTACAAATCATCGTCAGACCACGATGCTGGGAGGCCGGGGTGAGTACATCGAGCGACGTCGCCATCGACGTCGAGGACGTGCGAATGAAGTATGGGGCGACCGACGTTCTGAAGGGGGTGACGTTCCGGGCGCACCGAGGTGAAGTCCTCGTGATGCTGGGTCCGAACGGGGCGGGCAAGTCGACAACGCTGGAGATTCTGGAGGGGTTTCGTCTGCGATCTTCGGGGCGAGTCGAGGTGCTCGGCAGCGACCCTGCCGACGCGGACGAGCTGTGGAGGGCGCGCATCGGAGTGGTACTGCAGTCCTGGCGTGACCACGGGCGTTGGCGGGTAGGCGAACTGCTCGACTACCTCGGCTCCTTCTATGTTCCGTTCGGTACCGCCGAACACCGCCGCCCCTGGGACGTCGAACGACTACTGGAACTGGTCGGACTCACCGATCAAGCAGGGAGCAAGATCGGATCGCTCTCCGGTGGGCAACGGCGTCGCATGGATGTGGCGATCGGAATCGTCGGCAAGCCCGAGGTCCTCTTTCTGGATGAGCCGACGGCAGGGTTCGATCCCGATTCGAGACGCGAATTCCATGATCTGGTACACAGATTGGCCGATCTCGATGGGACCACCATCCTCGTCACCACTCACGATCTCGACGAGGCCGAGAAACTAGCGGACAGAATCGTCATTCTCGGAGGCGGTCGGATCATTGCCGACGGTTCACCGGATGACCTTGCCCGCACCATGCCTTCGGATTCGGAAGTGCGGTGGAGTGTCGACGGTAGTCGTTCGGTGCACAGCACCGCCCAGTCGGCGAGGTTCGTACACGATCTGTTCGCGCAGTACGGCGAC
>NZ_LVCV01000166.1 GCF_001647195.1 Rhodococcus sp. EPR-157
GCAGCCGTTCCAGAATGTGTGGCGGCAGGATCGCGCGGTCGGCCGGGTGCTCGGACAATGGCTCGATCTGTGTCGTGAAGTGTTCGACCGCACGCCGTTTGGATTCCGCTGTGCCTTCGGTGAGGTCGACGCCGAGTGCCCGGCCCCACGGCACCTCGGGATCGTCGGGGCGCGCCCAGTGCCACATCCATACCGGGTACTCGAGGACCGCGATGCCGACGCGTTTGGCTGCAGCGAGGCACGCGCGTGCCGTCGCCTCGTGGTCAGGGTGACGATCCCCCCGCCACGGAGCCAGACACCACGTGCCCTGGCTGCCGGCCAGAAGTTCGGTCAACGCCCGAGTCATCTCTTCCTCGTGCTCGGGGAGCTCTCCATCCGGAAAACCGAGTCGAATCGGATCGACGTCCAGTCCGAGTTCCCGCAGCGCGCGTTGCGCTTCCCTCGGCCGGGACTCGATCAGCTGATCGGGCGTCATGGTCGGCGAACCGGGATGCGACGCGCCGCCGTCGGTGACTGCGACGACCGATACTCGTATCCCCGCAGCTGCAGCCATCGACATCAGGCCCCCGACGCCGAGCACCTCGTCGTCAGGGTGCGGTGCGACGACGATCAGCTCGCGGCACCGAGTGAGGTCGAGCTGCGGGAACGTCTGTTTCCAGGCGCTCCATTCCGCCTCGGGTGTGCCGAGATCGACAGTGTCGAATGTCCTGCCCATTTCTGCTGTTCCGTTCTCTACCACGGGTTGTCCTCCTTCGCGATGTCCTCTCCGAGTGCCGCGAGGTCGCGTTCGGCGTGGCTCTGTCGGAGAAACACCGTCAGATCAGCCACCCGTCGCGCGTGTTCTCCGTTGGCGCACAGGGGAGCTGCGCCGAGCGCACGGCCGACTCGGTCGATCGTAGTCGTCGATGCAGATTCGACGGTCGCGCGGACGATGCGAGCTCGAACGCGTCCATGGCCATCGGAATCGGTTGGATCCGAATCGATTTCGGCAGCTGCCGTCGTCAACGAGCTCGATGCCGCCCCTAGTGCGGCGGCAACCGAGCCGAGATGGGCCCGTGCATGAGCGTCGGCGCCGGATCGCACGGCGGCATGCAACGTGTCCGCGACTGCGCAGGCGCTACCGAACCACACCGCCGCGACGCCGATCGCGCCGTGCCAGAAGCCGGGACGCTCGATGTAGGCGCCGACCTCGCCCACCGGAACTGCGCGGGCACCGTCGAACCGAACCGTTCCCGAGTCGCTTCTCGACATGCCGACCGCATGCCATGTGTTGGCGATGGGCCGACACCAATCCTGCGTGAGGTCGACCGCAAACAGTCGCGAGCGATCACCGACGCGGGCCGTCACCAGAGCATTCGTGCACACATTCGCTCCGGAGCACCACGGTTTGACGCCGGTCAGCTTCCACCCGTTCGTCCCCTGTGCCGCCTCGAGCACGGGCGACGGCGGTTCCGCAGCCCACACGCCCCAGATCTGTCCACGTTTCGGTGTCGGACCACCCAGCTCCGCCAGGATCGCCAGCGCGTCCGCATGTGCCTCGGCGAAGCGCCCCAGAACGGTATCCTCACGGCCGAGCGCAGCCAGTGACAGCCATCGTGTGTCGGTGAATCCGCCGCCCGGCAATGGAAGATCGCCGGCCTCGTCGACGACCCACTGCTTCATCCGGTCGGTGAGTGCAGCGCTCACAGCGCGATCGCCAACTCGAGGTCCAACAGATGGCCCGCAAAGCCGTCGGGAGCCCGGCCAACACGCCTCGACGAGGTTCGAACCGGTCCGTCGGATGCATAGAGTACGTCGATGCCCGCGTGCTCGAGTCTGCTGACCAGATCGACATCCTCGGCGGTGGCGAGGGCTCCGAACCCGCCGACGCTCCAATACGCGTCCGCGCGAAATCCGAGGTTCGTTCCATGCACGTGCCGGTGACCGGGCCGGTGCCGATAGCCGGAGTTGTAGGCCAAGGCCAACGCAGGCGAGACGGTGTCGGAGTCGGGCGTCACGGTGCCCGCCACGACGCGAGCGCCTCGGCGGGCGTGCGCGAGCTGCGTCGACAGCCAGTTGCCGCCTACTTCGCTGTCGGCATCGGTCGTGGCGAACCAGACGTCCGAATACGAGGAGATGCCGGCGTCGCGGAAGGCCGCCAGGAATCCGGCGGCGCGCGCAGCTCCGACGTTGCGGCGATCGACCGTCACCACGGTCGCATCGATCTTGTCGGACCACGTCTGGGCGATATCGAGCGATGAATCGGTGCAGGAATCCAGTACTACGATCACGTGCGTTTCGACGCCGACTCCCTCGCACGCGTGTCCGAGCGCCGACAGGCACGCGTCCAACAACAGCTCCTCGTTGTGAACAGGCACAACGACGACTACTCGTCGAACCTCCGGTTGCACATCGATCACTTGACGTCCACCCTCCGCAGATCCGAGTCGAATCCGTACATGCAGCGGAGAGCACACCGCCATGGCCAGGGCTTTCCGTTCACTCGGGCGTCCGATTCGGTGCAGTCTTGCCGCCGGTGACTCGACGGAATGCAATTGAGTCCATAAGACCCTGAATGAGATCCCCCGCAGTGGCACAATCCAAACATCGTGACGCCTCCACACGAGGCGGCGTCATCGACAGCGAAAGGTGCTCTCGTGGCGATCTTCGACACGCGCAGTCTCGGCAGGACGGCTGTTCTGGCCGCTGGAGTGGGCGGTGCCGTCATGGCGCTCGCTCTTGCGTCCCCGAGTGCCGCCGGTGCGGCCGACCTCACCTGCACAGGCCCTGCTGGGTCGACGGCAGAGGTGGCCGAGGACGGCACTGCATGCGGAGTGCGTACCGACGATGTGTCCACCGCCCTCGCTCGGGCATACGACGCGGTGGCCTTCGCCAGAGCTGAGGTGAGAGGCTCTGCTTTCGGCCTTGCCCACTCGGGTGGCGTCGCGGCGGCGGAGACATCGGCTGGGCATGTCGGCGCTGTGTCGGTCGGGCAGGATTCGGTTTCGATCGTGTCGACGGACCCCGGCGCGATCGCATTCGCGCTGTCACTGACCAGGGGGCAGACCTTCGTCGGTACGACCGCCGAGGGCGTCAGGTGCGACGCGGGAGCGGGCGTCGCCGTCAACTTCAGCACCGGTCAGATGTGTATCTCCGACGGATCCAGCGTCCCTAGTCAGCCCTCGTAGAAGGCAGGTACCGACTCATGTCCACTCAACCGTCCAACTCTTTCTCGACCAACGAAGAAGCCCTGCTGCAGATCGGTAAGGATCTGTGGTGGGCAGTACTCATCCGCGGCATCTTCGCGGTGATATTCGGCATCGTGGCGCTGGCCTGGCCCGAAGTCACCGTCTGGGCGTTGGTCGTCGTGTTCGGTGCCTACGCGATCGTCGACGGACTGTCGGCGATTTTCCGGGCAGTTTCCGCACGCAAGGTCGAATCCGGGTGGGTGTGGTGGCTCCTGGGTGGGTTGGTCTCCCTCGGGGCCGGAATCGTCGCGTTCGTGTGGCCCGAGATAACTGCGCTTGCGGCAGTGTTCGTGATCGGGATCTGGGCAATCATGGGCGGACTCCTGGAGATCGCCGGTTCCATTCGCTTGCGAAAGCTGGACGGCGCAGCGCACTGGGGCATGCTTCTTTTCGCGGGCGTTCTGGAGCTTCTGTTCGGACTGGTTCTGGTGTTCTTCCCAATCAGCGGCATCCTGAGCATCGTGTGGCTCGTCGGCGTCTTTGCGCTGGTGTTCGGCGTGCTGTTCGTGGTCAGCGCTTTCCAGGTACGTTCGGCAGCGAAGAAAGCGGGCGTGCTCCAGTAGGAGCTCTGTGTGAACGATTCGAAGTTCTCCGCGATTCGCCAAAGGCACGACAAGTGTGTGTTAATGACGGTTGGTTTCGGCTGCGGTCGGCAAGAGTAGGACGGATCGGAAACAGTTATGGCACTGCGTTTGAACATGGCCTCGCGTGAGAGTTCGGCACTGCGGTCACCTCGGAAGCTCATCACTCGGTTGTCCCTCGCGGCGGCCATCGCTGCCTTCGGAGCCGCCTCGCTCGTGACCCCGGCGCATGCAGCTCCGCTGTGGCCTGGAGGGCCTGACATCCCCGGCACCGGATCGTCCAATCCTGCGCAGCCGTTGCCTGCCCCTGAGCCGCAGCAGCAGCGTGTGGCCCCGGCGAACTTCTCCGACCCGTCGATCAGCCCGAGCGGCGGCGAGGTCGTCGGCGTCGCCCAGCCCATTGCGATCCGGTTCAACGAGACGATCGGTGACCGCGGAGCTGCCGAAGCTGCGATTCGCGTCACAACTACCCCTGCGGTGGACGGGCATTTCTACTGGATCAACGACACCCAGGTTCGTTGGCTCCCGAACGAGTTCTACCCGGCGCACACGCAGGTGACTGTCGAAGCCGGCGGCGCTCGTGCGGACTTCTCCACTGGAGATTCCGTCATCACCACCGCCGACGACGCGACCAAGACGATCACCGTCACGCGCAACGGCGAAGTCGTTCGCACCATGCCGACATCCTTCGGCAAGCCAGGGCACGAAACGCCGAACGGCACCTACATCGTCGGTGAGCGCGTTCGCGAGATGTACATGGATTCCTCGACGTACGGCGTCCCCGTCGACTCACCCGAGGGCTACCGCACATACGTCGAGTACGCGACTCGAATCTCCTACAGCGGCATCTTCATCCACGCTGCACCGTGGTCCGTCGATTCGCAGGGTTACGAGAACGTCAGCCACGGCTGCCTCAATGTCAGCACCGAGGACGGCAAGTGGTTCTTCGAGAACTCCCAGAAGGGCGATCCCGTCGTCGTCAACAACACTGCGGGCGGAACGCTCAGCGGGTCCGACGGTTTGGGCGACTGGAACCGGTAGTTCTTGCTGGCCTCGAGGCGGCTCCGCCGCCAGTGGCGCGGTTAAGTGCATTGGGGTGCACTCAACCATGCCACTGGAGCGGAGCGACCTCGGTCACTGGAGCGGAGCGAGCACTAGAGCGGAGCGACCTCCAGCATTGAAGCGGAGAGAGCACTAGAGCTTTAGCTCCGCGGCCATGCCTGATTGGGTGACAGTTCACCTCTCGTTCGCGGCGGGTGCGCACAGTCTGCGCAGTGAGTACAACAACGGAACGAGTGCTGCCCACAGCAGGCCGGAGGAGCTTCTTCGGTAGGCCGTGGAGTGACTACGCGCTCTTCCTGATTCTGTTGGGCCCCAACCTCGCCCTGCTGGCCGTGTTCACCTACCGACCGCTGGTCGAGAACTTTCAGTTCAGCTTCTACGACTGGAACCTCTCCTCGCCCACGTCGACGTTCGTCGGATTGGCGAACTATCGCGAATGGTTCACCCGCGACGACACCTGGACGATCGTCGGCAACACCGTCGTCTTCACGATTGCCGCAGTGGTCGGCAGTCTCGTGCTCGGACTGATTCTGGCCATGCTGCTGGACAGAAAACTGCGGGGCCGCAACTTCGTCCGTTCTGCGGTGTTTGCGCCGTTCGTCATCTCGGGTGCCGCGATCGGAATCGCGTTCCAGTTCGTGTTCGACCCCAACTTCGGTCTGGTGCAGGACCTTCTGCATCGCGTCGGGCTCAGTTCGCCGGACTTCTACCAGGATCCGAGCTGGGCGCTGTTCATGGTGACGGTGACTTACCTCTGGAAGAACCTCGGCTACACCTTCGTGATCTACCTCGCGGCGTTGCAGGGTGTGCGCAAGGAGCTGATGGAAGCGGCCGAGATCGATCGCGCGGGCAAGTGGACGACGTTCCGGAAAGTGCTTCTGCCGCAGCTCCGTCCGACGACGTTCTTTCTTTCGATCACCGTTCTGCTCAACTCGCTTCAGGTCTTCGACATCATCAACGTCATGACCAGGGGCGGTCCGCTCGGCAACGGCACCACCACGATGGTGTTCCAGGTGTACGAGGAGACATTCCGAAACTTCCGTGCCGGCTACGGTGCGACGGTCGCGACGATCATGTTCGTCATTCTGTTGATCGTCACCCTCGTGCAGGTACGCATCATGGATCGAGACGATCAGCGATGACTCTGACAGCAAAGCCGACCGTGAGCGTTGCAGCTCCGGTGAAGCCGAAGGACCCACAGCGTCAGCGCAGCTTGTCGACGGTATTCGGGTACGTTGCAATGGTTCTCGTCATCATCATGATCGGACTTCCGCTGTTCTGGATCTTGATCACCTCCTTCAAGGAGCGCGGTGAGATCTACGTTCAGCCGGTGACCTGGTGGCCCAACTCGCTCACCATGAACAACTACGACGAGGCAACCACCGAGGTCCCGTTCTTCACCTATCTGCGGAACTCGGTGATCATCACCGCCGTGACTTCGTCGATCAAGTTCGTCCTGGGCGTAGCCAGTGCGTACGGTCTGGTGTTCCTGCGCTTCCCGGGCAAGAACGTCGTCTTCCTCGCCATAATCGCCGCACTCATGGTGCCCAACCAGATCACCGTCATCTCGAACTACTCGCTGATCGCCGATCTGGGCTGGCGAAACTCGTTCCAGGGCATCATTCTTCCGCTGGCAGGAGTCGCTTTCGGTACATTCCTGATGCGAAACCACTTTCTGTCGTTGCCCGCGGAGATCATCGAGGCCGCTCGCATGGACGGAGCAGGGACGTTCCGGTTGCTGTTCCGGGTGGTCCTCCCGCTGTCCGGACCGACGATGGTGGCGTTCGCGATCATCACCATCGTCACCGAGTGGAACGAATACCTCTGGCCCTTCTTGATGTCCGACGATTCCTCGGTCGCACCGCTTCCCGTCGGACTCACTCTGCTGCAGAACACCGAGGGCTACACCAACTGGGGCGCCGTCATGGCGGTCACCATTCTGACCATCCTGCCGATTCTCGCCATCTTCCTCGTTCTCCAGCGACACATGATCAAGGGCCTCACCTCCGGTGCGGTCAAAGGCTGATTCACCGGTACCGACAAGAAAAGAAGAGACACTCATGGCACACATCGATCGTCGTAAATTCCTCGCGCTGACCGGAACGCTGGCCGCCGGCGCGGCACTCGCCGCGTGCAGCAGTCCCGGGTCGAGTTCCTCGGGTGAGGCAGCATCGGGCGACGCGAGCACCATCAACTTCTGGTCCAACCACCCCGGTAAGTCGCAGGCGTTCGAGCAGGAACTGATCGCGCGCTTCCAGGCCGAAAATCCGGATCTGACCGTCAATCTGATCGACGGTGGCAAGAACTACGAGGAAGTCTCGCAGAAGTTCAATGCGGCGCTGTCCGGCAACGATGTGCCCGACGTCGTGGTTCTCTCCGACGTGTGGTGGTTCAACTACGCGCTGACCGGTGCAATCGAACCGCTCGACGGACACTTCGATGCAGCCGGCGTCGATTCCAGCGATTACGTCGATTCGCTTCTCGCCGACTACAACTGGAACGGCAACCACTGGGCACTGCCCTATGCGCGCTCGACGCCGCTGTTCTACTACAACAAGGCCGTCTGGGCGCAGGCGGGACTTCCCGACCGCGGCCCGGCGACGTGGCAGGAATTCGACGAGTGGGGCCCGCGCATCCAGGCCGTCGTCGGAGACGGCAAGCTCGCCCACGGCTGGGGCAACGCCGTGGACTACCTCGGTTGGACGTTCGAAGGTCCGATCTGGACCTTCGGTGGCGCCTACTCGGACGGCTTCGATCTGAAGTTCGACGACGAGAAGACCATCGCCGCCGGGCAATTCCTCAAGGACATGATCCACACGAAGAAGTACGCGGCGGTCTCCAGCGACATCGCCAACGATTTCGGTGCGGGCATCATCGCCTCGACGATCGCGTCCACGGGCGATCTGTCCACCATCACCCAGAATGCGTCGTTCGAATTCGGCACGGCATTCCTGCCTTCGACAGACGGACAACCCGGATGCCCGACGGGTGGAGCCGGCCTCGCCATCCCGTCGAAGATCTCGGACGAGCGTAAAGTCAACGCGCTCAAGTTCATCGACTTCGTCACCAACGGTGCCAATACCGCCTACTTCTCGCAGAACACCGGGTACATGCCGGTTCGCAAGTCGGCTCAGGAAGATCCGAGCGAGATCGCCTTCCTCGAAGCGAACCCGAACGCCAGAACGGCTGTCGATCAGCTCGCCAAGACCCGGTCGCAGGACTACGCCCGCGTGTTCGTACCCGGTGGCGACAAGATCATCGGTACCGGTCTGGAGCAGATCGCGCTGCAGAACGCCGACGTCGCAACGGCATTCGCCAGCGTTCAGGACCAGCTGCAGCAGATCATCGATCGCCAGATCACCCCGAACCTTCCTTCGTAATGGCTGCCGTCCACTACGCGGGGGTCTCGCACCGCTACCCGGGTTCCGACTCGTTGGCGGTCGACTCGCTGGAACTCGACATCGCCGACGGTGAGTTCATCGTTCTCGTCGGCCCCTCGGGCTGCGGCAAGTCGACGAGCCTCCGAATGCTTGCCGGGCTCGAATCGGTCGAGAGCGGAAGAATCGACATCGGCGGCGTCGATGTCACCACACTCGCTCCGCGTGAGCGAGATGTCGCGATGGTGTTCCAGAACTACGCCCTTTACCCGAACATGACCGTCGGGGACAACATGGGATTCGCATTGCGGAACGCTGGAATGAGCAAGGCGGACACTGCTGCCCGTGTTCTCGAGGCGGCGAAGATGCTCGAGCTCGAACCGCTGCTGAACCGAAAGCCCGGCAAGTTGTCGGGTGGTCAGCGGCAGCGAGTAGCGATGGGACGCGCGATCGTCCGGCAGCCCAAAGTGTTCTGTATGGACGAGCCGCTGTCGAATCTCGACGCCAAGCTGCGGGTGTCGACGCGAGCGCAGATCGCAGGTCTGCAGAAGCGCCTCGGCACGACGACGGTCTACGTCACGCACGATCAGGTCGAGGCGATGACCATGGGCGATCGGGTTGCGGTGTTGGAGGCGGGCAAGCTTCAGCAGATCGCGTCGCCGCGCGAACTGTACGACAACCCGGTCAACACGTTCGTCGCCGGGTTCATCGGTTCTCCGGGTATGAATCTCATCGACGCGCCGGTGGTCGACGGGGCCGCGGTGGTCGGTGGTGTGCGTATTCCGGTCCCGGCGAACGCCGAGGCCAGGGTCGTACTCGGAATTCGGCCGGAGAGCTGGAGCCTCGTGGGCGAGGGCGTCGGGTCTGTCTCTGTCGCAGTCGAACTCATCGAGGAGCTAGGGGCGGAATCGTTCCTGTACGGTGTGCCGCCGCTCGGCACGGACTGGAGCACCCAGTCCGGCCGGCTCGCGGTTCGCGTCGACCGCAAGCTCGAGATCGGGTTGGCAGAGACGGTTCGGCTCGTCCCCACGCTCGACGAGGTGTTCTTCTTCTCCGCTGCTACCGGGCAGCGCCTGTAGCAGCGGGCTGCCCGAGATCCACTGGCAGCGACGCCCAGCCGTGCAGGACTCGGGTGTCGCGGCGGATTCCCTCGCCTGCAGACCGCAGGTGAGGGAATCGGTCGAACAGCGTCTTCAGACCGACCTCCGTCTCCGCTTTGGCGAGTGCCGCGCCGAGACAGAAGTGGCGCCCGCCGGAGAACGAGAGGTGCTTGTTCGCGTTCGTCCGAGTGACGTCGAATCGGTACGGGTCGTCGAATACGTCGGGATCGCGGTTCGCGCCGGCGAGGACGAGGACGACCAGTCCACCTTCCGGGATGGGAACGCCCTCGATGGTGACGTCATGCTTCGCACGACGCGCCGTCAGCTGAACCGGTGATTCCAGTCTGAGCATCTCGTCGACGGCTGTGGGCCAGTGCGACGCGTCCTGCTGAAGTAGGTCGAGCTGGTCCGGGTGGTCCAGCAACAGCCGGATTCCGCTGCCGAGAAGGTTGACCGTCGTCTCGAACCCCGCCGCGAGGACGAGCCCCGCCGTCGCGCGCAGTTCCTGGTCGTTCAGACCGATTCCGTCCTCGGTCGCCTTGATCAACTCGCTCATCAGGTCCTCGCCCGGATTGCGGCGGAGTTCGGCGAGATGATCTGCGAGCCAGGCGTCGAACTGCTCCAAGCCGTCCTCGACGCGGTTGAACTGCTTCCAGGAGAGCCCGATGTCGAGGCTCGGTGCCGCCATCTCGCCGAACTCGAGCACTTTCTGGCGGTCTCGGTCCGGTACACCGAGGATGGTCCCGATGACGGCGACGGGGAGTTGCGCGCAGTACTTGTCGACGATGTCCACTTCACGGCCGCCCGCCGTGAGCTCGTCGAGCAGACTGTCTGCCTTCTCTTGGACCATCTCACGCATCTTCGCCACCGCGCGCGGGGTGAACACCGACGACACCAGCTTGCGGTAGCGGGTGTGCTCGGGCGGTTCGACGGACAGCAGCGACGGCGGCTTGAGCGGGTGAAGAGCCTTCGACCGCGTTCTGTTCTCGATCCACCGCAGCGGCGTCGGCAGGTTGGCACCCAACTCCGTGACCTGGAAGTCGTCGGATCTGAGCAGTTCGTGGACTACTCGGTGGGTGACAGTGATGTTCGAGATTCTGGTCTTCACCAGCGGGCCCGACGAACGGATCCTCTCGAATACCTGGCGCGGGTCGGCACGGGTTGCCGGGTCCGCGACCAGCATGGCTTGCGGGTCACCGGCCTGCGCCGCCTTCTTTGCCCCGTACCGTACGACGCCGTGTGCGGCGATCCATCTGATCCGCTTTTTCATGTCCCCACCCCTTCGAAATGTCCCAGTGTCGCGGCGGCTCCGCCGCCAGTGGCATGGTTCAGTGCGTTGGAGTGCACTCAACCGCGCCACTAGGCGCGGAGCGCCCAACCGCCACTAGGCGCGCAGCGCCTACCAAATCCTGACGCGCTCCGCTGGATCCAAGTACAGCGCATCTCCCGGCTTCACATCGAACGCTTCGTGAAAACTGTCCAGATTGCGCACCACACCGTTGCAGCGGAACTCCGGCGGCGAGTGCGGATCGACTGCAAGTCGACGGATCGCCTCTTCGTCGCGTGCCTTGGTTCGCCACACCTGTGACCAGCCGAAGAACACCCGCTGCAGACCAGTGAGGCCGTCGAGAACGGGAGCGTCCTTGCCGTCGAGCGCGATCTTGTACGCGGCGACGGCGATGGACAGACCGCCGAGGTCGCCGATGTTCTCACCGATCGTGAACTGTCCGTTGACCTTGTGACCGGGTAGGGCCTTGGGTTCGAACTCGTTGTACTGGTCGATCAGCGCGGTGGTGCGCTTACCGAACTCGGAACGGTCCGAGTCGGTCCACCAGTCGATCATGTTGCCGTCGCCGTCGTACTTGGCGCCCTGGTCGTCGAATCCGTGTCCGATCTCGTGTCCGATGACCGCCCCGATTCCGCCGTAGTTCGCGGCATCGTCGGCTTCGGGGTCGAAGAACGGTGGTTGCAGGATCGCTGCGGGGAAGACGATTTCGTTCATTCCCGGGTTGTAGTACGCGTTGACGGTCTGCGGCGTCATGAACCACTCGTCGCGATCGACGGGTCCGCCCAGCTTGTCCAGATCACGCTGGTATTCGGCAACGTAGCCGCGCCGGTAGTTCCCGAGCAGGTCGCTCGCGTCGATCTGCACGGCCGAGTAGTCGCGCCAACGATCCGGGTAGCCGATCTTCGGGGTGAACTTGTCGAGCTTGTCGAGCGCCTTCTGTCGAGTCTCCGGGCTCATCCACTCGAGGTCGGTGATGTTGCGACGGTATGCCTCTTGGAGGTTCGCGACGAGTACCTGCATGCGGGCTTTGGCGTCGGCCGGGAAGTGGCGTTCGACGTACAGTTTCCCGACGGCCTCTCCCAGCAGGTCCTGTACGAGAGACACGCCGCGCTTCCACCGTTCGCGGTTTTCTTCGGTGCCGCTCAACGTGGTCCCGTAGAACGCGAAGTTCTCCTCGACGAGGGCTGCGGTCAGATACGGCGCGCGACTGTGCACGATGCGCCACGCGAGCCACGCCTTCCAATCCTCGATGTCGGCCGACACCCACAGGCCGGTGAATGTGGACAGGAACGACGGCTGCCCGACGACGATCTCCGCGAACTGCTCACTGCTGCCACCTAGTCCGTACATCCATGCGGTCCAGTTGAATCCGGGTTCGTTCCCCACGAGAGTGTCGAAATCGACGAGGTTGTAGCTCTTCTCGGCGTCACGGCGCGCGACGACATCCCAGTGGCCTGCGGCGAGCTTGGTCTCGAGGTCGAAGACACGCTGGGCGTCGTAGGACAGCCCGGCGATGGAGAACATCTTTGCGATGTGGGCGATGTACGCCTCGCGGATGTTCGCGTAATTGTCCTCGCGGTAGTAGGACTCGTCGGGCAGGCCGATCCCGGACTGCGTGACGTGCACCAGGTAGCGCGAGGAATTCTTGGCGTCGGTGTCGACGTAGTGGCCGATGGCCCCGCCGACGCCGGTGCGCTGCAGTGAGCCGAGAACCTCGGCGAGAGTGACGAGATCGCCGGCGTCGGCGACGGATGCCAACTCGTCGGCGATGGGCGAAAGGCCCGCTTCCTCGACGGCATCGGCGTCGAGGAAGCTCGAATAGAGGTCGCCGATCTTCTGCGCGTCGGTCCCGACGGGTGGGTTCGACTCGGCTGATTCCTGGATGATCGTGCGGACGTCTTCTTCGGCCCTGTCGTACAGGGTGCGGAATGCCCCGTCGACCGCGCGGTCTGCCGGAATGGCGTAGTCGTCGAGCCACTTGCCGTTGACGTGCACGAACAGGTCGTCCTGGGCGCGTGTGCT
>NZ_LVCV01000167.1 GCF_001647195.1 Rhodococcus sp. EPR-157
CACTCTTGCCTCGGATTGAACGGGTGTTTAGCATGTTGTCCATGCGTTCAACGAAGACGGATGATCTGACCACTCGGGCTCGTATCCGCGACGCCGCAATCGAGGTGTTCGGGCGGGACGGATTCACCACGGGTGTTCGCGCCGTCGCCACTGCCGCCGGAGTTTCTCCAGGCCTGGTCAATCACCATTTCGGGTCCAAGGACGGCCTGCGGGCAGCATGCGACGGATACGTCCAGGACCTTCTTCGTGACAGCAAGTCGAGTGCGCTGTCGTCACCGCCCGCAGGCATCATCGCCCAGCTCGCCGAGATCGACTACTACGCGCCCGTCGTCGCATATATCGTGCGGAGTTTCGCGTCAGGCGGACAACTCGCGACCGACATGTACGAGCACATGGTCGACGACGCAGTCGCCTACCTCGACGAGGGCGTCGCCAGTGGGCGCCTCAAAGCCAGCCGTGACCCGCGCGCCCGTGCCTGCTTCCTGGTGCGTCAGAACGTCGGCGGAATGCTCGTCTACCTCCAGATGCAGCCCCAGGGCACGGACTTCAAGACCGCGCTGCGGAACATGACGGAGGAGATCACTCTGCCTGCCCTCGAGCTCTATACCGAGGGTCTCTTCGCCGAAACCGACACCCTCGACACCTACCTTCGACACCAGGAGAACCGATGACTGCCATAAGCGTGAGTTCTCTCGTCAAGACCTTCGGCCGGGTCAACGCGCTGGACGGCCTCGACCTGACCGTGGAGAGCGGCGAAGTACACGGCTTTCTCGGTCCCAACGGGTCGGGAAAGTCGACCACCATCCGAATTCTGCTCGGTCTCGTGCGAGCGACTGCCGGTCACGTCCGACTGCTCGACGGCGACCCATGGTCCGACGCCGTTGCGCTGCACCGGCGTCTGGCCTACGTCCCCGGCGACGTGACGATGTGGCCGTCACTGACCGGCGGCGAGGTCATCGACCTGCTCGGACGTATGCGGGGAGGCGTCGACCCTGATCGCCGAGACGAACTGATCGAGAGGTTCGGTCTCGATCCGCGCAAGAAGACACGAACGTACTCCAAGGGGAACCGGCAGAAGGTTGCGCTGATCTCGGCGTTCTCCTCGAACGCCGAACTGCTTCTGCTCGACGAACCGACGTCCGGACTGGACCCGCTGATGGAGCGCTTGTTCGCCGAATGCGTCACCGACGCATCGGCTCGCGGGACGACGGTGCTGTTGTCCTCGCACATTCTCTCCGAGGTCGAGAAGCTCTGCCAGCGGGTGACGATCATTCGCGACGGCCGAACAGTCGACTCCGGATCACTGAAAGAGATGCGGCTCCTCGCACACACGATGGTGACAGCAGTCGTGGACCGCCTTCCGCACGACCTGAACTCGTTGCCAGGAACCGCCACCGCGGATGGGCATACGTTGAGCTGCCGCGTCGACGGTGTCGATCTTCCCCAGCTCATGCGCGGACTGGCGGAGCTGGGCGTCACCAGTCTGACGAGTTCGCCGCCCACACTCGAGGACCTGTTCTTGAAGTACTACGCGGTGCAGTCATGACCGGTCTTGTCGGTCTGATCAGGTTGTACGTCCGCCGGGACCGGATCGTTCTGCCGATGTGGGTCCTGTCGATCGGACTGATTCCGCTGCTCTACGCGGTCAGCTTTCGGGGCCTGTATCCGACGGCTGCAGATCGGGAGATGTTCTACCAGGCAACGGCGAATGCTCCGGCCCAGCTCGCCATGGTCGGCCCGATCTTCGGTGACGATCTAGGTGCGCTCGTCACCTGGCGAGCCGGAGTTCTGTTGACGCTCGCCCCTCTCGCCGCACTTCTGACGGTCGTCCGGCACACGCGAGCCGAAGAAGATGCCGGGCGGACCGAGTTGATGGGGTCGACCGTCGTCGGGCGGCATGCAGCCCTCGCGGCAGCCATCGTCGTTGCCACCGGGGGAGTGTGTGCGGCTGCGCTCGTCGCATCCGTGTCGCTACTTCTCACCGGGTTTGCTCCGGCGGGAAGCATCGCGTTCGGGCTGGGGATCGTCGCGGTCGGGGTGGTGTTCGCAGGGATCGGAGCCATTGCCGTGCAGATCGGTTCTGGGGCGCGCGTCGCCCGCGGATACGCGTTGGCGGTCTTGGCCGCAGCGTTCGTACTCCGAGCCGTCGGCGACGCGGGGTCGGGGACACTGTCGTGGCTGTCGCCTATCGGATGGTCGGCCCAGCTGAGGCCGTTCGCGGACGAGCGGTGGTGGGTTCTCGTACTGCCCTCGGCCAGCGCGGCAGCAACAGTCGCGTCGGCGTTCGTGCTTGCCGGCCGCCGCGATCTCGGATCGGGTCTGGTGGCCGAGCGAGATGGGTCGCCCCGCGCGTCGGCGGCGCTGAGCGGCGTGTTCGGTCTGGCGTGGCGACAACAGCGCGGGCTACTTCTCGCCTGGACGCTCGGGCTGGGGCTCATCGGACTCGTACTGGGCAGCGCCGCGGAAGGGGTCGGCGGGCAGCTGGGCAGCAGCGCAGCGATCAGCGACGCGCTGGGCGCATTCGGCGGATCCTCGCTCGTCGAATCGTTCCTCGCAGCAGCGATCAGCCTCTTGGGCATCGCTGTCGCCGCGTACTCCATCTCGGCGATTCTGCGCGCTCGTGCAGAGGAGGAGTCCTCGCTCGCCGAGATGATTCTGGCGGGAAGCGTCGGACGGGGTAGGTGGCTGACCAGCCAACTCGTCTTCGCGCTGGGTGGTCCGGTCGTCATGCTGGCCCTTGTGGGTCTTGCTGCTGGGGTCCCGTACGGACTTGCCATCGGCGACGTCGGTTCGGCTGTGTCAACACTGCTCGGCGCCGCGCTGGGTCAGCTACCGGCGGTGTGGGTTCTGACGGCGGCGAGTGCGCTGCTGTTCGGGCTCGCGCCGCAGTTCTCCAACTCGGCGTGGGCGTTGTTGATCGGCTGTGTGTTGCTGGGCCAAGTCGGCGCGGTGGTCGGATTGCCGCAGTTCTGGCTCGACCTGTCACCGTTCACCCACCTGCCCCATCTGCCGGGCGGAACCGTCGCCGCGACGCCGATCCTGTGGCTGTGCGCGCTTGCTGCGTCAGGATGCCTCGCCGGATGGTGGGCGTTGCACCGGCGAGACATCCGTTGATGATGATGCGGGCAACTAGGACCTGTGCGCGCTACGGCGTGCGCTCGATCGTCACCCCGTAGCGATCTTCCACGTTCTGCTGGAACTCGCGGTTGCAGTCGTCCCTCGCGGATTGGCTGTTGCCGGCATCGTTGATGCAATCGAGGTAGTCCTTGCCGCCGATGCTGTTGAACAATCCGACGCCGAATACGATGAGGGCGATCGACAGCAGGATCGCGAGCACACCCAAGATGATCGACATCAACGACACCGTGCCGTTCGTGGCGGTGCCCTTCTTGTAGTTGGATCGGCCCATGATCCCGAGAACGATTGCGAGCAGTCCCAGCACGACGCCGCCGACAATCGTCCACGACGTCAGAATTCCCAGGATTGCCAGGACGAGCGCAATGATGCCCAGCGTGTTCTTGGGTGCAGCGGGCGGGTACTGGCCGGGCTGCTGGTATCCGCCAGGCGGGTAGTTGCCGGGTGGCGGGTAGTTGCCACCGGGCGGTGGATAACCGCCGGGTGGTGGGTTGTTGCCGGGTGGTGGGTAGTTTCCGGGCGGTGGCTGTTCTGACATGGCCTTCGATTCCCCTCCAGTGCGTGACGAGTGCGGGAAGTCTAGCGCCGCACGGCCGTCGATCAGGGTTTCTCCACCAGTTCGTGACCAAAGAGGGAGGTCACTGCCCAAGTCACTGCCCTAGGCGTGCATGCATCTCCCACACCAGGATCTCAGCGTGTTCGAACGACTGAACACGCTGTCCACCAGACGAACTCATCCGCACGGCATCGCCCTCGTACAGTTCCCCGACGCCTTCGACCTGG
Organism: Rhodococcus sp. EPR-157; assembly: GCF_001647195.1. Taxonomy (GTDB): domain Bacteria; phylum Actinomycetota; class Actinomycetes; order Mycobacteriales; family Mycobacteriaceae; genus Rhodococcoides. Next base: position 3,919 of record NZ_LVCV01000167.1, read on the forward strand.
ACGGTTCCCTGTGCGACGAAAACGTGAAGAAAAGGCGCTTCTGGCAGCGAGATCGGGCGCTCGGGGTGCAACCGAGCCACATGCAAGGCCGCTGCCTTCTGGTTGATTCGGATCGCGGACTCGCCGTCGTGCTTCTTCATGCCCGATGCGATCGGAACCAGTCCGCCGCGCAGCAATTCGTCGGCGACCTCGAGTTGCTCGTAGCCCGGTTCGAGACCGGGCGTGTCCGGAACTACCCACATCTGTACGAATCTGACCGGCTCCTGGTGAGTGTCGCCGGTGAGCCGCCACGAGTCGTTCTTCTCCGAGTGCATGATTCCTTTTCCTGCACTCATCCGCTGCGCAAGTCCTGGATAGATGACTCCGGAGTGGCCGATCGAATCCTGGTGGACGAGCGAGCCTGTCGTCACCCACGTGACGATTTCCATGTCCCGATGCGGGTGCGTGTCGAAACCCTGACCGGGAGAGACGATGTCGTCGTTGTTGACGAGAAGGAGTCCGTGGTGGGTGTTGTCCGGGTCGTAATGCTGACCGAACGAGAACGAATGTTTCGAGTCCAACCATGCCACACGGGTTTTCAGGCGATCGCCGGCGCGATGGATATCGATGTGCGGGATGGAGAGTGGAGCGGACATGTGTCTACTCTACGAGGCGTCGGAGGTGTCCGGTGACCGGTCGCATAACTTTCGCGCGTCGAGTCGAGTGTGAGGAAACCTCGAACTGGGTAGGCCCGGGGTTGATCACGGAGCGGGAGGGCGCCGGTGCTCGAGAGGGACCGATGCTCGATAGGGTAGGTACACCAAGCGAATGCGGAGAGAACTCTTTATGACCGATTCGACGCGCGTCACCACGGTGGACATCGAGACGGCACTGCTGGCGTGGATCCCGCAGCAGAGATGGTTTGCGGCCAAGGGGTCGGTGATGGTGTCGTTGGAGGTGGTCGAACGGGTGCCTCTCGGATCCCGTCCCGGGGTGAGCGCCGAACACATCCTCGTCGACATCGGACTGGGTGCGCATGTCGACGACGGCGGGCAGGTACAGCGCTATCAGGTTCCGCTCGGATTTCGCCGCACGGCACCGGAGGAGCTGGCAGCCTGGCAGCTTCCGGTGGTCGAGGCCGACATCGTGGTCTACGACGGTCTGAGAGATCCGGCCGTCATCGCGATGTACGGCGATGCGCTCGCTGCCGCCGAGTCGGTCGGGCCTATCGACTTCCGGAGCGTCGCCGAAGACTCGGTGAACTCCGGGATGCTCGGGCGGGTGCTGGGCGCAGAACAATCCAACACTTCGGTCGTGCTCGGTGAAGTGCTGCTGCTCAAATTCTTTCGTCGCGTGGCTCCCGGCGTCAATCCCGATATCGAACTGCACAGGGCGCTCGCGGACACAGGGTGCCGCAACGTGGCTCCACTGCGCGCCTGGATCGACATGCAGTCCGATGGCGAGTTGTCGATGCTGGGTATGGCGCAGGACTTCGTCGCGGATTCGGCCGAGGGCTGGACGACCGCGCTCACATCGGTACGGGATCTGCTCGCGAGCGGCCTCGCGCAACCGGACACCGACTTCGCGACGGAGGCATATTTGCTCGGCGAGGCGGTGGCCCATGTCCATGCTGATCTCGCGCGGCAACTCGGAACATCGGAGCGGCCCGCGAAGTCCTCGGTGGACGAGATACTGGAACGGGTCGAAGCGGCTGCCGAGGCGGTGCCCGGACTCGCCGCGCACCTTCCCGCTGCACGCGAGCTGATAGCCCGAGCCGAGGCCGCGGGCTCCACCACGGTGCAGCGGATTCACGGCGATCTTCACCTCGGACAGGTGCTACGTACTCCGTCGACGTGGTTGCTCATCGACTTCGAGGGCGAGCCGGCCAAGTCGCTCGAGGAACGCCGACGTCCGGACAGCGCGCTACGGGACGTCGCCGGGATGCTCCGATCGTTCGACTACGCCGCGCACAACCTGTTGCTCGCCGAATCCGGCGTCACCGACGAGGCCGCTGATCTGGCCACCCAGTGGGTGGAGCGGAACTCGTCGGCGTTCTGCGACGGCTACGCCTCGGTGACGGGTGCGGATCCGCGATCCGAAGCCGCCCTCCTCGGCGCATACGAGCTGGACAAAGCTGTGTACGAGGCCGTCTACGAGGCCCGTAATCGACCGACGTGGTTGGACATCCCGATGCGGGCGATCAGGCGTCTGGCCCCCGCGCACGAGTAGTCACTCCCAGCGATTGATCACCCCCGGCGGTGATCAATCGCGCGCATATTCGGCAGGGATGGACCCGAGGCGCCCCGCTTGGAAGTCCTCGAACGCCTGGATGACCTCGGACCTGGTGTTCATGACGAACGGGCCGGCCATCGCGACGGGCTCCCGAATCGGCTTGCCACCGAGCACGAACACCTCGAGGGATTCGCTCCTGGAGTCCGGACGATCTGATGCCGCAATGTCGATGGTGTCGCCGCGCCCGAGCACCGCGGTCTGACCCATTCGCAGAGGTCGACGATCTGGGCCGACGGACCCGGACCCGGCGAGGACGTACACCAGTGCGTTGAAGTCTCGGTTCCACGGAAGTGCAAATGCAGCGCCGGGCGCCACCGTGACGTGGGTCAGCGCGATGGGCGTGTACGTCGATCCCGGCCCCTGATGACCCGAGACCTCACCGGCGATGACCCGAACGAGAGCACCGCCGTCGTCGCTGGAGAGCAACGCGACCTTGTTGCCGGTGATGTCCTGGTAGCGGGGCGCCGCCATCTTGTTGTCACGAGGCAGATTGACCCAGAGCTGCACGCCGTGGAACAGGCCACCGGATTGGACGAGGTGCTCGGGCGGGGCCTCGATATGCAGGATCCCTGCGCCCGCAGTCATCCACTGAGTGTCGCCGCCACCGATGCTGCCGCCACCGCCACCGGAGTCCTTGTGTTCCATGATCCCGTCGATCATGTAGGTCACGGTCTCGAATCCGCGATGCGGGTGCCACGGAGTTCCCTTCGGCTCACCGGGTGCGTAATTCACCTCGCCCATCTGATCGATATGGATGAACGGGTCGAGCGAAGAGAGGTCTATACCCGCGAACGCCCGACGAACCGGAAAGCCTTCACCCTCGAATCCTGCGGGGGCCGTGGTGACGGACTTGACCGGCCGGGCCACAGCGGTCGCGTCGGGAAGGGGTATGCGGGGGAGGGCAAGAATGTTGTCGACAGTTACAGCAGGCATCGTGGTCTCCTGGCTCAGTTGATGTCTCAGGTTAGTTGATCAGTCAACTACCGCTGAGTGTAACGCCGACCCCGAAAAACCTATTCCCATCGATCTTCAGCTCACTTGTTCGCCTTGCGTGCGTCGGCGCGGTCCGCGCGCGCCTGTTCCTGCTCGGCGCGCCGCTCGTCCATGCTGGCGGAGACGCGAGCCTGCAGGCACTCGGCAGCGCTGTGCAGCTGGGTCACGTCCCCGTCGGGGGAAATCACGGTGCAGTACGCGCGGGCGTCGGTCCCCGGTTCGATCACGGTATCCGCGGATGCTGCTGTAGCCGCGGTCAATCCGGCGATGCCGATCATTCCTGCGACGGTCAATGTTCGAATCACTTTGTAAGGCATGACTTCCTGCTTTCTTCGGGCTGAGCGTGGACAACCGATTTCCGGTGTGAATCGATCGTGTCGCGAGAGTCGGCAGGACACCATCGGGGCAGTCCCCCATCTTTCGAGGGTGCTGATCTCAGGGTGGGGGTACGGTCTGCACTGGGCGTCAACGCCCTGACGAGGTCCTGTGAGAGAAGAGCGGTGTCGTACATGCAGGTGAGTAGGCGGGCGTTCCTGACGACCCTTCTCCTGGCACCCACCCTGACAGTCGCCGTGTCGCCGACGGTTGCGGCTGCGCCTGCAGTCGGAGGGATGGACCTCGGCGACGTGCTGATTTCCGCCGGCAGGCCGACGGAACACCTGTTGGTCGTACTCGACGTTCGTACCGACGGCACAGTCGGGCTCGTGCTCCCCCGGGCCGAGGTAGGTCAGGGATTGACGACGTCGCTGGCCATGCTCGTCGCCGAGGAGCTCGACATCGCAGTCGGCACCGTCGAGATCTCGCTGGCCGATGCACGGCCCGAGTTGCTGTTCAATCAGATGACCGGCAGCTCGAATTCGATCCGGTCGATGTACTGGCCCATCCGTCATGCCGCGGCAGGTGCTCGCGCGCGATTGATCGCTGCTGCGGCGCTACGCTTCGCCGTTCTTCCACAGGACATTTCCCTCATGGACGGGGTCCTGACGGCCTCGGACGGGCGAACGACGGGAATCGGTGATGTCGCCACCGCTGCCGCCGACCCGTTGCTGAAAATCATTCCTTCCGAACCGAAACCGTCGGATCAGTTCCGTGTGATCGGCACATCGGCCCGCCGCGTCGACGCGCGGGCGATGGTGACAGGCTCGTTCGAGTACGCACTCGACCTCGACGTTCCGGGTGCCATGCCGGTAGTCGTCAGGCGAGCGCCGTCGATCGGTGGCAAGGTGGCCGACGTCGACAAGGGTGCGCTCGCGGCAATGCCCGGTGTGATCGACGTGGCTGTCATCCCGACCGGTGTTGCGGTGATGGCCGAAACCTTCGGGCAGGCTATCGATGCCGCAGCTGCGGCCCGCGTCACGTGGACGTCGGGTCCGGTCGATGCGGAGAACGACGAAACCATTCGCGGCCGGCTGCGTTCCGCTGTCGAACCTTTCACGACGACCGGCGAGCTGACCGCCGAGTTCGACTTCGCATTCGTCTCACATGCTGCCATGGAGACCAATTCCGCTGTGGCAGATGTACGGTCGGACTCGGCCGAAATCTGGGGATCGATGCAGGCGCCGATCGTCGCCAAGCAGGTCATCGCTCGGGTGTTGGGAATGCCGGTCGGTGCCGTTACTGTCCACGTCGTCAGCGGTGGTGGCTCTTTCGGTCGACGCCTGTTCTTCGACGCGCCTCTCGAAGCCGCGCAAATCTCTCAGGCAATGGGACGAAAGGTGCGGCTGATGTGGACGCGGGTCGACGACTTGCGTCACGGCCGCGCGCGGCCTGCCTCGCATCACCGATTCGCGGTGCGGACCGACGGCACCGATGTAGCCTCCTTCGAGCATCGGACCGCCGCGGTGGCAACGGACTTCTCGCACGGATTCGGCGAGATCCTGACGGCATCGGGATCGGCGGCATCAGGACGGTCGGTGTTCTCGCGGACGGTGGCAACGCCGTATGCCTTCGGTGACGTGATCGAAACTCTGCGCGAGGTCCCACTCCCGATGAACACGGGCAGCTGGCGTTCGGTGTTCTCCGCCACCAGTCGTGGGGCCGCGGAGATCGTCGTCGATCGAACAGCGGCCGCCCTCGGGTTCGACCCCGTCGAGTTTCGGCGATCCCGTCTCACCGACTCCCGTCACCGCGCAGTTCTCGATGCCGTTGCTGCGGAAAGTGATTGGGGAAGGCAACTGCCCGACGGTTGGGCGCAAGGTGTCGGCTTTCATGCCGAGTACCGGTCTTGTGTCGCGTACGTCGTCGACCTCGACGCCACCGATCCCGACCGGCCGCGGGTGCGACGCGCCGTCGTCGCCGTGGATGTCGGGAAGACCATCGATCCGTCGGGGCTGGAGGCGCAGATGCTCGGTGG
>NZ_LVCV01000168.1 GCF_001647195.1 Rhodococcus sp. EPR-157
CTTCGCCCGACAGGTGGATTCGCCGTCGGACTTCCGGATGATCGTCATCGACGGCGCGGACGAGCCGGGAGGAGCCGGGGAACTCGGTGTACCTGCCGCCGTCGGAGCAGTCGCGAACGCCTACGAGCGTGCCACCGGCAAGACCGTCCGGTCGTTCCCGGTTCGCTTCGACACGAACTTCGAACCGTTCCCTCGATGAAAGGCGCTCGCACATGCACGAATTCACGGTGAACGGTCGCGAGGTCGCCGTCGATGTTCCGGACGATCTGGCGTTGCTGTGGGTGCTGCGTGACAAGCTCGGCGTGCGGGGGCCCAAGTACGGATGCGGAATCGGTGTGTGTCGTGCCTGCACGAGCCATCTCGACGGTGAGGAGATTCAACCGTGCATCACTCCGGTGTCCGAAGTGGACGGCCGCGAGGTCACGACCATCGAAGGACTCGCCGACGGTGATGCCCTCCACCCGGTGCAGCAGGCGTGGCTCGAAGAGGACGTCGCGCAGTGCGGCTATTGCCAGCCAGGCCAGATCATGGCTGCCGTCGCGCTGCTCGAGCGGACCTCCGAGCCGACCGACGTCGACATCGACCGAATCGAGAACGTGTGTCGCTGCGGCACCTACTTTCGCATCCGGCAGGCAATCCGACGGGCTGCAGAGATCGCCCGCTCAGCGGGTGAGCGTCCCGAGGTCGACGGGTAGCTGAATTCCCGTGACGTGACGGGCTTCGTCGGACGCCAGCCACGCCACCGCGGCCGCTATGTCCTCGGGTTGGCTCACCGGGTCCGGCAGCGAGCCCATGAAGATCGGTCCGAGAGTCGGGCCGTGTTCGCCGATGAGCGCCATCATGTCGGTCGGTTGCATCCCCGTCTCGACACCGTGCGGGTGGATGGAGTTGACGCGAATTCCATACTGGCCGAGTTCGTTGGCCATCGACCGGCACAGTCCTACGATGCCGTGCTTGCTTGCCGCGTAGTGCGCCAGAAACGGTAGACCACGCAGCCCGGCCACCGAGCTGGTCATGACGATCGAACCTCCCGTTCCCTGTTCGAGCAGGATCGGAACCGCCGCCTTCACGGTGAAGAACGTCCCGGTGAGGTTGACGTCGATCGTCTCCTGCCACTGCTCCGGGGTGATCTGCCACGACATGGCGGCGGAGCAGATGCCGGCATTGGCGACGACGACATCGAGGCGTCCCAGTTCGGCGACGCCGTCGCGGAGGGCTTTGTCGAGGGCGGCGAAGTCCCGAGTGTCGGTTTCCGTCGCCACGATGCGTCGATCGAGAGCTTCGACGGCGGCCACGGTCTCGGCGAGGTCAGCCGCGCTCGCACCGTCGTAGTGGGTCGAGGGGAACTCGCGGCAGATGTCCACGGCGATGATGTCGGCGCCCTCGGCGGCGAGCCTGATCGCCTCGGCTCGTCCCTGTCCCCGCGCAGCTCCCGTGATGAACGCAACCTTGCCGTCGAACCGTGTCGTCATCGCCTCGACGCTACAACCGACACATCCCCGCCATGTCCGATTCGGGGTTGATTCGACCGACACTTCGGCTGCCCAGTACGGTAAGGGGCGACACGGGAGGTTTGCACTTATGGAAAGTATCGGCGCGTTCATCGGAATCGTCGTGGTCGTTCTGACGATCGTCTTGGTTGTGTTCGGGTGCGGAATGCTGTTCCTGGCGTCGGTCAAGCCTGATCTGTTCAACTTCGATCTCACTCGCCGCTCTCGCCAGAAGGCTGAGAAGGCCGAGAAGAACACCTCGTCTTAGAGATATAGGTCATCATCGGGACTGAAACTCCCGATGATGCGGTTGTATGAGTGTCACGGGAGACTCCGTCTTCCCGGACAGGCAACTGGAGACATCGTGAGCAGTTCGACGGTTACGCACTCGCGGGCCGATGCGCGTGGTCCGCGTATCTGCAGCCCGCGCACCTGCGGGCCCAAGATCAAGGCCCGATTTCTCGGCGAGTCTGTCACGGCGCAGTTCGCTCGCTTCGTTTTCGTCGGTGGGGTCAGCAATATTCTGTACGCGTCCCTTTTCCTAGGTCTCGCGGCGCTCGGCTCGTTCACCGCCAACGTCATCGGCATCGCCGCCAGCACTGTCCTGGCAAACGAACTGCACAGGCGCCACACTTTCCACGCAGCAGAGCGCGTCGGTTGGTTCCAGACTCAATGGGAAGCGGGCGGTCTGGCACTGGTCGGACTAGCGCTCGGTACGGCAGCGCTTGCCGCGGTTCACATTCTCTTCCCCGGGGCGTCCTCCCTCGTCCAGATCGTCGCGGTCGTTGCGGTCAGTGGTGTCATCGGCGCACTGCGGTTCCTTGCCCTACGTGGATGGGTCTTCTACACCCGCGCCGTCTGACTCGCGCCTGTTCCACCACCCCTCAGTACCGCCCGGCGCTAGGCTGACCTCGCTCCAGACTCGCGGAGCGGAGCCTGGGCAGGAGGCCTGCGATGGGTAGGTGGTTCACCGAGACGGTCGTCGACAACGGTCGTCTGCCGTTGTTCTTTCTGCTCGTGTCGTTCCTGCTCGCGTTCCTGTTCATCAGGTTCAGCGTGCGGATGATTCGAGCGGAGGTGTCCTGGTGGCCGGGCAACGTGACGCCTGGCGGCATGCATATTCACCACGTCATGTTCGGTCTGGTGATGGTGCTGATCTCCGGATTCGCCCTCGTCGCGATAGCCAACTACGAGACCCCCATCGCCAACTGCGTCCTGGCGAGTGTGTTCGGTATCGGCAGCGCACTGATGCTCGACGAGTTCGCCCTGATCCTGCATCTGCGCGATGTGTACTGGGCCGAAGAGGGTCGAGCCTCCATCGATGCGGTGTTCGTCGCCGTCGCGATCACCGGGCTGTATCTGCTCGGTGTCCACCCGATCGGGTTCGCTGGCGACTTCGACGCCTATCAAGAGGATCGATCGCTGGGGACCCTTGCGCTTGTCCTCGGCGGTCTAGCGTTCCAGTTGTTGCTGGCGGCGATCACCTTGCTCAAGGGCAAGCTGTGGACCGGTCTCGTCGGACTGTTCTTCGTTCCGCTGCTGATCGTGGGAGCGTGGCGGATCGGGCGACCGAATTCGCCGTGGGCACGGTGGCGGTACACGGACAAGCCGTCGAAACAGGCGAAGGCATGGCTCCGCGAGAAGCGGTTCCGAGAACCGGTGGTGCGCGCGAAGATCGTTGTCCAGGAGGCACTGTCGGGCAGATTCGGAGTACCCGTGGCGGTACCGGAGCTGCCGGAGATTCCCGAATCGGCTCCTGCGTCGGCGAAGTTGCCGAATCGTCTGCTGTCCTCGATTCAGTGGCGTAGAACTCGCCGACGTCTGCGTCGTACTCCGGTGTGGCGTCTGCCGGTCGTGCTGGTGTCGGTGTCGATGGTGCTGGCCTACACCTTCGTCGCGATCGACACCGAGTTCGCCGAACCCACGGGCGCGCTGGCTACCGATTCGGACCTCGACATCGGCGCCACCGCGACGCTTCTGGCGGTCATAGCAGGCGGCATGATCACGCTCACCGGTCTGGTGTTCACTGCAATCACTCTTGCAATGCAGTTCGGGGCGTCGCAGATTTCGGTGCGGGTGGTGCCGATGCTTCAGGAGGAAGCGATCATGCGGTGGTCGATCGGGATGTTTCTGTCCACGTTCGTCTTTGCCGTCGTGATCGCCTCGGATCTCGCGCTGTCGGGACAGCGGGCGTCACCGGTGCTGTCGACATCCATTGCAATTCTGTTGGCCTTCGTCAGCGCGTTCCTGTTCATCGGTTTGGTGGCGCGCGTCGGGATGATTCTCAATTCCTCACGGCTACTTCGCTGGATCGCCGCGCAGGGCCGGACGTCGATCTTCCGGATGTATCCGGCCGTCTCCGCTGAGATAGCGAGTCCGCCGACCAAGCCACTGCCACAGTCTCCACCGCCGGCGATGCGACGGCTGCCGTCTGAATCCTCCGGTTCGCTCGGCACGACGACGGTTCGCCTCGAGCAACTGTCCTCCGACGGCCGCATTCTGTTGGCCGTCGATGTGGCGGGCATCGAGCGACTGGCGACCAAGTGGGGCGTGACGGTGCAGCTCATGCCGACCATCGGCGAATTCGTCGCCCAGGATTCGGTTCTGTTCGAGGTCGAGGGGCCGCAGTTGCGCGTTCGGCCACACCGGCTGGTCGGTGCCCTGGTGTTCGGAGACACGCACAGCCCCATGGTGAGTCCGGCGGCCGCTCTGCAGGCGATCGTCGACATCGCGTTGAAGGCACTCTCTCCGGCGATCAACGACCCGGGCCGCGCTGTGCAGGCCATGGACCACCTCGAGGACCTGTTGATGACGCTCGCTCCCCGGGTCCACCATGAATCCGACAATTCGGCCCCGACACGCATTCGCGGAACTCGGCGCACGTGGGCCGACTACGTCGCTGTCTCCACCGACGAGATTCGACACTTCAGCACGGGATCCACGCAGGTCCAGCGTCGGCTGCGGTCGCTGCTGGTGACGTTGCTCGATGCGTGCCCGCCGGAACAACATCCGCCGCTCGTCGCGCGGTTGGAAGCCCTCGACGCACAGGTGGCGAGGGAGTGGACCGGAAGTCTCGACGTGAGCCTCGCCAGTGCGCCGGATCCTCAGGGATTGGGCTCGGAATTGGGCTCGACGGGTCGCGGCCAACCGGTGGTGTTGGGAGCGGAGCAGAACAACTGAACCGGCGCATGCCTGCCAGCGGGTAGGCGACAGTCGTGGAACGGGCCATGACTAACGGAACCAGCTGTGCGAAAATCGTTCCCGTGACCCAGCAACCCGTGCTTTCGCCGTTGACGACGGCGGCGATCTTTCTCGTCGTAACCGTCGATGCCGGTGGGGAGGACGCGGTTCGCGACGTTCTCGCCGATATCGCCGGTCTTCAGCGGTCCGTCGGATTCCGAGTTCCCGACGGGAAGTTGACGTGTGTCGTCGGAATCGGGTCCGACGCGTGGGATCGGCTGTACGACGGTCCGCGTCCCGCCGAGTTGCACTCGTTCGTACCGCTGGAGGGCGCTGTCCACAGCGCACCCGCGACACCCGGGGATGTGCTGTTCCACTTGCGTGCTCAGCAACAGGACCTGGTGTTCGAGATGGCGACCCAGATCATGAACAAGCTCGACGGCGCGGTGACCGTCGTCGACGAGGTGCACGGTTTCAAGTTCTTCGAGATGCGCGACCTCATGGGTTTCGTGGACGGCACCGAAAACCCGACGGGCGAGGATGCCGCAGTCGCGGTGACGGTGGGGGAATCGGATCCGGAGTTCACCGGTAGCAGTTATGTCATCGTGCAGAAGTATCTGCACGACATGGGTTCTTGGAATTCTCTGAGTACGGAGGACCAGGAGAACGTCATCGGCCGAACCAAGCTGACCGACATCGAGATGGACGACGACGTCAAACCGCCCAACTCGCACACCGCGCTCAACGTCATCGAAGACGAAAACGGTGTGCAGCTGCAAATTCTGCGCAACAACATGCCGTTCGGGGAGGTCGGCACCAAAGAGTTCGGCACGTACTTCATCGGATACTCGGCGACACCGGCTGTCACCGAAGAGATGTTGCGCAACATGTTTCTCGGCAAACCCGAGGGGAACTACGACAGGATTCTCGACTTCTCCACTGCCGTCACCGGCACGCTGTTCTTCGTTCCCACACTGGATTTCCTCGAGGATCCGCCGGAGAAGCCCGCGACGGGGATCGTCGACGCCGCCGAGGTGGGAGCATCCGACGGCTCGCTCGGCATCGGAAGTTTGAAAAGCACCTTCGACAACGAGTCCACCACAAAGGAAGTGTCGGTCCAATGAGTAATCTGCATCGCGAACTCGCCCCGATTTCAGCGGCGGCTTGGGCCGAGATCGAAGAAGAGGCAACGCGTACGTTCAAACGCAACGTCGCTGGGCGCCGGGTCGTGGACGTGAAGGGGCCGTCCGGTCTCACTCTCGCTGCGGTCGGAACGGGGCATCAGAGTTCGATCGCCCCGATCGCCGACGGCGTCATCGCGCATGCGCGGCAATCGCAACCTGTGGTGGAGCTGCGAGTTCCGTTCACCGTCAGCAGGTCTGCGATCGACGACGTGGAACGCGGAGCGAGCGATTCGGATTGGCAGCCGGTCAAGGACGCGGCTACACAAATCGCGTTCGCGGAGGACCGTGCGGTGTTCGAAGGCTATGCCGCAGCAGGGATCACAGGTCTGCGTGAGAGTGCGTCGAACCCGGAGCTGAAGCTTCCGGCTGATCCGCGGGACTACCCGGAGATCATCAGCCAGGCCATCACCTCTCTGCGGCTGGCGGGTGTCAACGGCCCGTACTCGTTGCTGCTCAGCGCGGAAGCATTCACTGCGATCAACGAAACGTCCGATCACGGTTATCCGATCCGCGAGCACCTTCGACGTCTGCTCGACGGCGAGATCATCTGGGCACCCGCCATCGACGGTGCGTTCCTGCTCACCACACGCGGCGGAGACTACGAACTTCACCTCGGCCAGGACCTCTCCATCGGATACCTGTCGCACGACGCCACGACCGTCGATCTGTACTTCCAGGAGTCGTTGACGTTCCTGGCCTACACCAGCGAGGCCGTCGTACCCCTGTTGTCGGCACCGAAGGTGTAGTGCATGTGAGCCTCCCCAAGGACCGGTGCACTCAGGTTGCTACATCTAACAGAATGTTCGCGACTTGTGTTTCGGCCCGGTCGAGCGGACCTACGCTCTCGTAGGTATTCGACTCGAGGAGGCATGTCCATGGTCAGGGAACTTTCGCAGCTGGAGCTGCTGCAGGAGCTCGTTCCGGTTGCGGAAGACAACGTCAACCGGCACATGTCGATGGCGAAGGAATGGCACCCACACGACTACGTGCCGTGGGACGAG
>NZ_LVCV01000169.1 GCF_001647195.1 Rhodococcus sp. EPR-157
ACGTCTCACCTGCCGGGTCGAAGGTCGGGCTGCTGCACTCGGTGTCGTACGTGACGTTCCAGGAACTCGCGACGCGTGTGTCGCACCGCAACACCGGCAAGGTGTGCGACGACCCGATCGCCGACCGCATGCTTCAGCGCATCGCGGCCGACGAGAACCTGCACATGATCTTCTACCGCAACATCACGGGCGCAGCAATGGACATCTCGCCCGATCAGACGCTGCAGGCGGTCTCCGACATCGTCATGAACTTCGTCATGCCCGGTGCCGGCATGCCGAACTTCCGCCGCAACGGCGTGTTGATGGCCAAGCACGGCATCTACGACCTTCGTCAGCACCTCGAAGAGGTCGTGTGGCCGGTTCTGCGTAAGTGGCGGGTCTTCGAGCGCGACGACTTCACCGGTCGTGGCGAGAACAAGCGCGAGGAACTCGCCGCCTTCCTCGAAGACCTGGAGAAGCAGGCGACCAAGTTCGAGGAGATGCGCGACCGCTCGCTGGCACGTGAGGCCGCCAAAGCGCAGCGTCTGCCGGCGTGAGTCCTAGGGCTGGGGGGGGCTCCGCCCCCAGTGGCACGGTTAAGTGCACCCCAATGCACTCAACCGTGCCACTGCCGCGGAGCTGCAGCAAACGCCCGGCCATAATGAAGAGTGACCGAATTCTGGGACCGCATCTCCGCGGTAAGTCCTGATCCGCCCGTTTGGATCGTTCAAGCTGCAGCACTGGTGGCGCTCGCGATCGTGCTGATTCCGCAGACGTGGCGGATCGCCCGCAACGTCGTGACCATCGCCCACGAAGGCGCGCACCTCTTCGTCGCGTTGATCACCGGTCGGCAGCTCATGGGCCTGCGGCTGCATTCCGATACATCCGGGGTGGCGATCTCCAAGGGCAAGCCGACAGGCCTCGGTGTCATCGCGATGACGTTTGCGGGCTATATCGGGCCATCGCTGCTGGGGCTCGGTGCAGCGTTCGTACTCGGCACCCAACGTGCGTCCGCGGTGCTCTGGATCGGGATCATCTCGATCGCTCTGATGCTGTTGATGATTCGGAACATCTACGGGTTCGCGTCGTTGATCACCGTCGGTGCCGCGTTGTTCGTCGTGTCCTGGTGGGGAACTGGAGAGCAGCAAGTTGCCGTTGCCTATTTCCTGACATTCTTCCTTCTGATCGCTGGACCCCGTCCGGTCCTCGAACTGCAACGATCTCGCAGTTCAGGACGGGCACGGGACTCCGATGCCGATCAGTTGGCACGCCTGACGTTCCTCCCCGGAATCGTATGGGTCGGCCTGTTCCTGCTGGTTACGGTCGGCTCGCTTGCAGTGGGTGCGTGGCGGATTCTGGTTCCGGTGCAGTGACCGGTTCACCTGCGGTGAAGTAGAACATCGCCCGACGTGCGTCGACCTGCTGCTCGGTGATCGCGAGTTGCCCGCGGCTCCTGGAGAAGAACGCCGTCAGCCAGGAGATGACGGTGGTGAGGCGGCTGCGGAAGCCGACGATGTAGAGCAGGTGGACGAGCAACCACATGACCCACGCGATGAAGCCGGTGATCTTGATGGGCCCGACCTGCGCGACTGCGCTGAAGCGGGACACTGTGGCCATCGACCCCTTGTCGAAGTACCTGAAGTCCTTGCGCGCGGGAACGGCTTTGCCTGCGCGGACAGCTTCGACGCCATCGCCGATGATGCGTGCGGCGTAGCGTCCGCCCTGGATTGCGACCTGGGCGACGCCGGGAAGCCCATCGAGGGCCATCATGTCGCCGACGACGAAGACCTCGGGGTGTCCGGGGAGCGAGAGGTCCTTCTCGACGAGGACACGCCCAGCGCGGTCGATCTCGGCGCCGGATTGTTCGGCGAGAGTCCTACCGAGCGGGCTCGCTGCGACGCCCGCCGACCAGACCTTGGTGCGGGCGGCAATGCGGCGCTGCGTGCCATCGGAATCTTCGACGGTGATTCCGCTCGCGTCCAGATCGGTGACCTTCGCCCCCAACTGAATGTCGACGCCCATCGCGGTCAGGCGCTTCGCTGCAGCCTGTCCGAGGGAGTCGGCGAACGGCGGCAGCACCTTGGGTGCAGCGTCGAGCAGGATGACGTGGGCGCTTCGGCTGTCGATGTGTCGGTATGTGCCGTTCAGGGTCTTGTTTGCGAGTTCGGCGATCTGTCCCGCCATTTCGACCCCGGTCGGGCCCGCGCCGACGACGACGAACGTGAGCAGGCGTTCGATTTCGGCTGGGTCGGTCGCGAGTTCGGCCTGGTCGAAGGCGCCGATGATGCGGCCTCGCAGCTCGAGGGCGTCGTCGATGGTCTTCATTCCGGGGGCGTATTCGGCGAAGTGGTCGTTGCCGAAGTACGACTGGCCGGCTCCCGCGGCGACGATGAGGCTGTCGTAGCTGGTTTCGGTGACGCGTTCGAGAAACTGTGAGGTGACCGTTCTGTTCTCGAGGTCGATGCCGTTGACCTCGCCGAGAATGACGGATGCGTTGTGCTGATCCTTGAGGATCATCCGGGTCGATGGTGCGATTTCACCTTCGGAGAGGATGCCTGTGGCCACCTGGTACAGCAGGGGTTGAAAGAGGTGGTGGGTGGTCTTGGCGATGAGTGTGACGTCGACGTTGGCTTTTCGTAGCTGTTTGGCTGCGAACAATCCCCCGAACCCGGAACCGATGATGACGACGTGATGTCGATGGACCCGCCTGGCGAGCGCCGGGGTGAGTTCGGGCGTGTTGGACGCGGACATGGGTGTGTCCTTCTACGTTCGGGACGGGTCCGGTGTGCGGCCGTCATGTGTGCTGTGTCACTCTGGTGATTGAAGAGTACACGACACCATGTACGAATGTTAAGACAAGCGATCTCAGCGATCGATGTTCTATGCCAGCGGTCCTGTCACGCCATCACTCCCTGTGCGGCAGGCGTTCTCCGGTGTCCGGATCGATTTCCACCGAGACGTCGGTGGAATCGGGGTGATAGATGATGGGCTCGTGTTCCACCGCTCGGCGTGTGCCTGCACGGAGTGAAAAGAAGCCGCCCAGGAACAAGATGACCACTGCAACTGCGGCGATCACAACCCAACCTTCGAACCCGCCGGCGAGAGCTGCGATGAACAGCCCTGCCGCGGCGACCGCAGACATCAGCATGATGACGGCGCCTCGCGTTTGCACATTCTTGATCCACCGTGGTCCTGGCGTGGGCTTCTGATCCCCAGATTTATTCTGATCTGCCATGATTCGCGTCCCTTCGTGACTCTCTCTCCTCGAGGTACCCGTCTGAGAGAGATTCACACGCATCCGTCAGCGGTGGAATCGCGGACCGGAACCGACCTCGATAGCTCCTAGCGTCAGCGTTCGTACCGAATCGACGAACAAAGGGGTGGCGCAGTGATGATCGAGACCACAGGTTTGACCAAGAGCTTCACACGAGGAAAGACGACGGTCGACGCGGTGCGCGGTATCGATCTGTCGGTGGCGGAGGGGGAGCTGGTCGCGCTGCTCGGCCCGAACGGCGCCGGCAAGTCGACGACGCTACGCATGCTCACGACCCTGCTGGCGCCGACGTCGGGATCGGCTCGCATCGCCGGACACAGCATCACCGAGGACCGAGACGCCGTTCGACGCAGCCTCGGGTATGTCGGACAGGGCAACGGAGGTGGACACAACCAACGAGTTCGCGACGAGCTGCTCACGCAAGGCCTGTGCTACGGACTGTCCGCGCATCGAGCGGGTGTCCGCGCGGACGAACTACTGTCGGCCCTCGACCTCGGGGATCTGGCGAAGCGGACGGTCTCGACACTGTCCGGAGGGCAGCGTCGTCGTCTCGACATCGCGATCGGACTCGTTCACCGTCCGCCCTTGCTGTTTCTCGACGAACCGACGACGGGAATGGATCCGCAGAGTCGAGCCAACCTGTGGGAGCACATACTTCGGCTGCGGCAGGAGATGGGCACCACGATCGTGCTGACGACCCACTATCTCGACGAGGCAGATTCGATGGCGGAACGCGTCATCGTGATCGACACGGGGACCATCATCGCCGACGACACCGCCGACGCACTGAAAGCGAATCTTGCCGGCGATCTGGTGACACTGTCGGTGGCGACGGCCGACGCCGCGATCGGATTGGCGGCGGTCCTCGGCAGTGCAGATGGAGTCCGCGACATCACGACGTCGGGAGGCCGACTGAACATCCGGGTCGTGCGCGGTGACCGTGCACTTCCGGACCTGCTCAGGCGCAGCGAATCTCACGGGTTCATCGTCGAATCAGCCGATCTGTCCCGTCCGACCCTGGACGACGTGTTCCTCGGCCTCACCGGCCGCAGCCTTCGTGAGACCAGCCTTCGTGAAACCGCAACCGTTTAAGGAGCAGACATGAATACACTGACCGGAAGTTCTATCGTCATGACGCGCGAACTGCGGCCCATGGTCCGCGATCCGTTCACCGTCGTCTTCAGCCTCACTCAACCCCTGATCCTGCTCGCATTGTTCGGGCCGCTGCTCGGCACTGTGCCGGGACTCGGCGACGGGAACGTGTGGGACTGGTTCGTCCCTGGCGTGCTGGCCATGATCGCGATCTTCGGCACGTCCATGACCGGGTCCAACCTGTTGACCGAGCTGCACGACGGTTCCCACGAGCGAATGCTGGTCACTCCGCTTCCGCGGTCCTCGCTGCTGATCGGGCGTGCGGTGAAAGAGATGGTGCCGCTCGCCGCGCAGGCCGTGCTCATCATTCTCGTTGCACTACCGCTCGGGCTGTCGGTCAATCCGTTCGGCGCCGTCGTCGGGATCGTCTTGCTCGGGATCTTCGGGATCGGGCTGGGTGCGCTGTCGTATTCGCTCGCGCTTGCAGTTCGAGCGCAGGATTGGGTGTTCTGGGCTGTGCAGCAGACGCTCATGTTCCCGCTGCTGATCCTGTCCGGCACCATGCTTCCACTCGACGGTGCGCCCGGATGGATGCAGTTTCTCGTCGACATCAACCCGCTCGGCTACGTGGTGACCGCCGAACGTGCGCTGTTTGCAGGTGATTTCGCGAGCGCGACCGTGCTGCACGGGATCGTGGCTGCGGTCAGCGTCGCAGTGGTGGGTCTCGCCGTGGGAATCAGAGCGATGCGCCGGTGACGAGGTCTGCTCTACGCTGAGTCGATGCGAGCGCACGAGGTGGTTCTGGGGCGAATCGAACAGGATCTCGCCGCAGGCAAGATCGGCGTCGGCGACCGGCTCCCGTCGGAGCGGGCACTGGCGGAGGAGCTGGGCGTAGGACGCTCCTCCATCCGAGAAGCCATCAGGGTGCTCGAAGCAATGGGAGTCGTACGCACCGCGGTGGGGTCGGGTCCCGACGCGGGCGCATACGTGATGGCCGATCCGGCGACGTCGATCGGATCGGCCCTCCGCTTGCACATGGCGACTCGGTTCCTGCCGATTCCCGACGTGGTCCAAACCAGGGTGCTCCTCGAATCCTGGGCACTTCGGGAGGCGGCAGGCCGGGATCCCGATCTCTCCACGGTCGAGTCACTGCTGGATCGGATGGACGACCTGGACTTACCTCCCGAGCAATTCCATCGCCTCGACGCCGAATTGCATGTTCGGCTCGCGAGCCTCGCCGGCAATGTGCTGGTCGAGGCGATGATGACCTCGCTTCGTGATGCCATTCACGGGTACGTGATGGAAGCTGTTCCAGCACTCGATGATTGGGATTTCGTCGCCGTCAACCTACGGTGCGAGCACCGCGGGATAGTCGAGGCAGTTCGCAGAGGCGACGGCGGACGGGCTGCAACCCTGGTACGTGAGCACATCGAAGGGTTCTACGCCCTGGCGCCTCTCCAGCCGTGATCGGTGGACCCCCGTACGACGAGGGACGGGGTGAACGTAAGCTGACGAAAAGTATTGTGGCCCTGACTGTTCACCTGCTCCATCAGTAGTTCCGCGGCGGCGTGGCCCAGTTCGGCTCGGGGCTGCGACACCGAGGTCAGGGGAACAGCCGCGCCTGCTGCGTAGTCGATGTCGTCGTACCCGACGATGGCCAGGTCGTCGGGAACCCGCAGTCCGCGTTGAATGTATTCCTGCAGAACGCCGAGCGCGAGTAGGTCGTTCGCGCACACTGCGCCGGTCGGGGGCGTGTCGGTCATGTCGAGGATTCGTCCGGCGGCCTTTGCACCGGCCTCGATGCTCAACGATTCCGTCCAGATGGTCGACAATCGGGTGCTGGCCGAGTCGGCGACGGCATCGAGTGCGCCCGCCCGCCGATCTCGCACCTGCCGGATGCTCGACGGTCCACCGACGAAGACAAGATTCCGATGGCCGAGGTCCATCAGATGCCGCGCCGCGAGATGCCCACCGTGCACATCGTCGA
Source organism: Rhodococcus sp. EPR-157 (assembly GCF_001647195.1). GTDB lineage: Bacteria > Actinomycetota > Actinomycetes > Mycobacteriales > Mycobacteriaceae > Rhodococcoides. Next base: position 6,333 of record NZ_LVCV01000169.1, read on the forward strand.
CGGCGACCGACGAACGGCCCGGAGTGCGCGATCCTCTGTCCAGCAGTACCACCGGCGTGCCCTGACGGTCGAGCTTGTCGAGCATCGGGATGTTCTCACCGACGGGACTGAGCAGGATGCCCTGCACACGCTGTTCCATCAGTAGGCGTAGCTGGCGATTCTCTCGATCCTCGGACTCGCCGCTGCCGACGAGCACCATCAGCAGGTCGTTCGCGTCGGCGACCGACTCCGCACCGGCCGCGACGTCGAGAAAGAACGGGTTCCGTGCGTCGAGCACGACGACGGCAAGCATCCGGGACTGTCCTGCCCGGAGCTGGCGCGCGGCGTCGTTCCGGACGAATCCGAGCTGGGCGATCGCTGCCTCGACGCGCTCACGGGTGGCCTCGGACACCATGTCGGGACGGTTGAGCACATTGCTGATCGTGCCCATGGACACACCGGCGAGGGCCGCGACCTCTCGCATACTCGCTGCCATACGGACCAGCCTCCCCCCGAATTGGACACGAACCACGCGCTTCTACCCATTGAAACGCTTCATGACCCGGTGCGCAACATCTGTGTCCGATCGTCGACGGTCGCAGCATCGGATCTGACGTCGCCCGGAGATGAGCGCCTATCAATGCGGCTAGAGACGTCCCATAACGATTCGATAACGCACGGAGGTGATCCGGGTCACGGGGTTGACTTGTGTCCACGGTCACTTCTAGCTTTTAAGGACAAAATGAACCGTTTCAATCGACACGGTTCGATCCGACCGGGAGGTCCCTTCATGAGCGTCTCGACGACGCCCGGCGGTGGTGGCACGATGCCAACCCCATTGCTCGAGGTTCGGAACGTGAGAAAGACCTTCGGTGCCGTGTCCGCGGTCGCAGGTGTGTCGTTCCCGCTGTTCGCTGGAGAGGCCCATGCGCTGGTCGGTGAAAACGGTGCGGGCAAGTCCACCATCGTCAAGATGCTCGCGGGCGTCCATACCCCGGACACCGGCACCCTTGTCGTGGGCGGCGCGGACGTAACCCTCGGTTCTCCTGCCGAGGCGAAGTCGAAGGGCATCGCGGTGATCTATCAGGAGCCCACTTTGTTTCCCGATCTCTCGATAGCCGAGAACATCTACATCGGAGCGCAACCGAAGGGTCGCGGCGGGATGATCGACCGGTCCGCCATGAATGCCGCGGCAGAAGCGCTGTTCGCACGGCTCGGGGTACCGATGGATCCCGATCGACTCGCAAGTGGACTCTCGATCGCAGATCAGCAACTGGTCGAAATCGCCAAGGCGTTGTCGACGCAGGCGTCGGTCATCGTCATGGACGAGCCGACGGCAGCACTGTCCGGCAACGAGGTCGAGCGATTGTTCAAGGTCGCGCGTTCACTGTGTGGCGACGGGGCGGCAGTGCTGTTCATCTCGCACCGCTTCGAAGAGATATTCGCACTGTGCCAGCGAGTGACCGTGATGCGCGACGGCAAACACATCTCGACCTCCGAGCTCGCTGGACTGACCGTCGACGATCTCGTCAAAGCCATGGTGGGCCGCGAACTAGGCGCGCTGTTCCCGAAATTGGATGTCGAGCCGGGCGCGGTCGTGCTCGAGGTCGACGGATTGAGCCGGGCGGGCGTGTTCACCGACGTCAGCTTCTCCGTCCGCGCTGGAGAGATCGTGGCACTCGCGGGGCTCGTCGGTGCGGGCCGCTCCGAGGTCATGCAAGCCGTCTTCGGCGTCGACCCCCGCGATTCGGGTGAAGTGCGCGTCAGAGGAAGAACGCTGAAGCCCGGGAATCCGAAAGCTGCGATGCGTGCGGGGATCGCACTGGTGCCCGAGGACAGACGTCAGCAGGGCCTCATCCCCGAGATGTCCATCGAACGCAACGCGACCCTGACTCGATCGGCGGCGTTGGCACGCTTCGGATTCCTCGTGGGCGGTCGTGAACGACGTTCCGCGTACGAGTGGACCAAGAAGCTACAGACGAAGTTCGCTCGCATCACCGATCCCGTGGGGACTTTGTCCGGTGGAAATCAGCAGAAGGTGGTCCTCGCCAAGTGGCTGGCCACCGAGCCGACTGTCCTCGTCGTGGACGAGCCGACACGAGGTATCGACGTAGGGACGAAAGCCGAAGTGCACAGGATCATTTCCCAACTCGCGCGCGACGGCGTGGCAATCGTGATGATCTCCTCCGAGCTGCCCGAGGTGCTCGGGATGGCCGACCGTGTGCTGGTCATGCGAGAGGGTCGCATCGCAGCGGAGATCGATCGAGCCGACGCGACCGAGGAGTCCGTCATGTACGCCGCGATGGGGTCCACCGCCACAGGGCCGGGGGCAGCAGCATGAGCATCACGACGGACGTGAGCGCGCCTGCGGATCCGCTGAAGCCGGTGCAGAAGGACAGCACCTCTCTCGTCGAGAAGGTCCTGCGGATGCGCTCACTCGGCATTCTCGCCGCCTTGGTCGTGCTCGTCGGAGTCACGACTGCGAAGAACTCCGGATTCCTGTCCTCGCAGAGCATCAGGGACCTGCTGCTTGCTGCGTCGATCGTCGCGGTACTAGTGGTCGGCCAGACCGTCGTGATGATCACCAAGAACATCGACCTGTCGGTCGGCTCGATTCTCGGGCTGTCTGCGTTCGCTGCGGGTTCGGTGATGCACAGCTCGCCCGACCTCCCGATCGTCGTCGGGATCGTCGCGGGTATCGCCGTCGGTGCGGTATGCGGAGTGGTCAACGCGGTCCTGGTCCGATTCGGCGGCGTCCCTGCGCTTGTCGTGACCCTCGGAACGATGTACATCTTCCGCGGTGTCGCCTACTTCTGGGCAGGTGGGGAACAGATCACCGCTGACGAGATGCCCGGATCGTTCCTCGATCTCGGCACCGCAAGCATTCTGGGCATACCTGTTCTGGTGTTGATCGCTCTCGTCGCCATCGCGGCGACCGGGACCTACCTCGGCCGCTACCGCAGTGGACGCGACCTCTACGCCATCGGATCCAACGGACACGCCGCCGAGCTCGCCGGAATCGCGGTGGGCAGAAGGACGCTCGCGGCATTCGCGTTCTCGGGAGCGATGGCAGGTATCGCCGGGGTCATGTTCGCCGCACGATTCGGAACCGTCGACGCAGCCGCCGGAACCGGCTACGAACTCAACGTCATCGCCGCATGCGTCGTCGGCGGAGTGGCGGTGGTCGGCGGCATCGGAACCATCTGGGGCGCCGCCCTCGGCGCGCTGCTCCTGACGACGATCAACAGCGCACTCCCGGTCCTTCAGATCGACCAGTTCTGGCAGCAGGCCATTGTCGGTGCACTCATACTCATCGCCATCGCGGCGGACCGAATCGCGGCCGTCCGTGCTGCGCAGCAACTTCGAAAGAGGAGCGCTCATGTCGAGTGATCTCGCCACGGCGCCGGCCGGCCCCACAGCCTCGGCGACGCAGCCCGGTGGCCGGTGGCGCGAGCTCCTCGCGAACTGGGACACCGCGATCATCACGCTCACGGTTCTTGTCCTGATCGGAGCCTCCGTCACCAACCCCGACTTCGGCAGCAGTACCAACTTCACCTTCCTGGTCCTCGATCTGGCGCCGATCTTCCTGATCGCACTGCCGATGACGCTGATCATCGTGACCGGCGAGATCGACTTGTCGGTGGCGAGCACGCTCGGACTCAGTGGCGCGGCCATGGGGTGGATGTGGAACAACGGGTTCACGATCGAGATGATCGTCCCGATGTGCATCCTGCTCGGCGCACTTCTCGGTGCGCTCAACGGATTCCTCGTTGCCGGCCTCGGGTTGCCCTCTCTCGCAGTGACGATCGGTACGCTTGCGCTCTTCC
>NZ_LVCV01000170.1 GCF_001647195.1 Rhodococcus sp. EPR-157
CGTCGCCGCGGTACTGCTCGGCGGCGTCTCCATCTTCGGCGGCAAAGGTCGATTGCTCGGAGTTCTCGCCGCCGTGGTCCTCCTTGCGACCCTGCAGAACGCCCTCCGGCTCGAGGACATCTCGAACGAGGCGCTCACCGTCGTCACCGGCGTATTGCTCATCGTCGCCGTTCTCCTGCCCAACGTACTGAAGACCGTCCGAACCTCCTCCCAACGCCGCAAGGCCGTTCGCGCTCTCTAGGATTTCCCCTCCCTCGAAAGGACCCTCATGTCCCGCTTCTCCCGGCGCCTCGCGCCACTGGCAGGCGTCGCAGCCTTGTCCCTCGTGTTGACCGCATGCGGCGGCACCACTCAGGATTCGGCCTCGGATTCCTCCGACAGTGGCAGCCGCGCCACCGGCACCGCCAATCCCGACGCCCCGATCGCCGAGGGGCTGAAGGTCGCGTTCCTGCCCAAGCAGCTCAACAATCCCTACTCCGATATCGAGGTCGCGGGCGGTGAGACCGCCGTCGGTGAGTTCGGTGGTGAGTACAAGCTCGTCGGACCGAACGACGCGAGCGCATCCTCACAGGTGTCCTACATCAACACCCTGATCCAGCAGAACCAGGACGTCATCGGTATTGCCGCGAATGACCCGAATGCCGTGTGCCCGTCGTTGAATCAGGCACGCGATGCGGGCATCAAGGTCGTGACGTTCGATTCCGACGCATCCAAGGACTGCCGGGACCTGTTCATCAATCAGGCCACCACCGAGGGCGTCGGCGAGGCGCTCGCGAATATGACCAGCGATCAGATCGGTGGCAGCGGCAAGATCGCGATTCTGTCGGCAACCCCCAACGCCACCAATCAGAACGCCTGGATCGAGGTGCTGAAGGAACAGCTCGCTTCGAACCCCGAATACGCGAACATCGAACTCGTCGCCACGGTCTACGGAAACGACGACGACCAGAAGTCGTTCCAGGAAACACAGGGGCTCCTGCAGACCTACCCGGACCTGAAGGCCATCGTGTCCCCGACGACGGTCGGTATCACAGCCGCAGCGCGGTACATCTCGTCGTCGAGCTACAAGGACAACATCGTTCTCACCGGTCTCGGCACCCCAAACCAGATGCGCGAGTATGTCAAGGACGGCACCGTGAAGCAGTTCGCACTGTGGGATCCCACCGACATCGGTTACCTCGCTGCTTACGCGGGTGCGGCACTGGCGTCGGGGCAGATCACCGGAGCCGAAGGCGAAACGTTCACGGCAGGTGAGCTCGGCGAGTACACGATCGGCGCCGACGGGGAGCTGGTGCTCGGACCGCCCACCGTGTTCGACGCTGCCAACATCGACCAGTACGACTTCTGATCGAGCCGGCCTCCGAAGACCATGAACAGGTACTGCTTCACACTCCAACTGAGGCCCGAATCCGTCCCCGAGTACACCGAGCGTCACGCCGAGGTGTGGCCCGAAATGCTCGAGGCATTGAAAGCCAATGGCTGGAACAACTATTCACTGCACATCCGCGCCGACGGGCTGATCGTCGGATACGTCGAAAGCCCTGATCTCGCAGCGTCGCAGCAGGCGATGAGCAGTACCGAAGTCAACACGCGGTGGCAGGCCGAGATGGCGCCGTTCTTCACGGGTCTCGACTCTGCCACCCCGGACGAAGGATTCGTCCTGCTGTCCGAACTATTTCACCTCGAGAGTCAGATGGGTATCGAATCATGACCACCGTTGCACTACAGGACATCTCGGCGCTCGCCGACTTCGGCATCGAGGTGCCGAGCTGGGCATATGGCAACTCCGGCACTCGATTCAAAGTCTTCAGCACCCCAGGTGTACCGCGGACCCCCTTCGAGAAGGTCGCCGATGCGGCTGAGGTCAACCGAGTGACGGGCGCAGCTCCGCGGGTGTCGCTGCACATTCCGTGGGACTACGTCGACGACTTCGGCACGCTGGCTGCATTCGCCGCCGACAGCGGAGTCGCGCTCGGTGCGGTGAACTCCAACGTCTTCCAGGACGACGATTACAAACTCGGCTCGCTGACCAACTCCGACCCGAGGATCCGCGCGAAAGCGGTTGCACACCATCTCGAATGCATCGATGTCATGCGTGCGACCGGATCGAAGATGCTCAAGCTCTGGCTGCCCGACGGCACCAACTACGCAGGCCAGGACTCCATCCGTGCGCGGCAAGATCGTTTGTCGGAGTCGCTGCAGGAGATCTACGCAGGACTCGACGACGATCATCGGTTGCTCATCGAGTACAAGTTCTTCGAGCCGTACTTCTACACCACCGATATCCCCGACTGGGGAACCTCGCTGTTGCACTGCCTCGCCCTGGGCGACAAAGCTCAGGTCGTCCTCGACACCGGCCATCATGCGCCCGGCACCAACATCGAGTTCATCGTCACCCAGCTCATTCGTCAGAACAAGCTCGGCGCGTTCGACTTCAACTCGCGCAACTACGCCGACGACGATCTCATCGTCGGTGCGGCCGATCCGTTCCAGCTGTTCCGAATCATGCACGAGATCGTTTCCGCTGGAGCGCATCTGCCGGAGTCGGGAATCAACTTCATGCTCGATCAGTGCCACAACATCGAGCCGAAGATTCCCGGTCAGATTCGTTCGATCATGAACGTCCAGGAAGCGACGGCCAAGGCCCTGCTGGTCGACGCCGTAGCCCTCGACGAGGCCCAACGCGGCGGGGACGTCCTGGGCGCACACGCGGTGCTGATGGACGCCTACAACACCGACGTCCGCGGCCTCCTCGGTGATCTACGCGAGTCCAAGGGCATCGATCGTGATCCCGTTGCTGCCTACGCGCGATCGGGCTACACCGAGCGCATCGAATCCGAGCGTGTCGGCGGAAGCCAAGCGAGCTGGGGAGCCTGATGCTCGAGACATCAAAGCCGCAGCAGAGTTGCTCGGCATCGCGTACGCCCATGTCCAGCCTCGACTCAGGAGAACACCTTCAGTGAGCACCTCGGAGAACACCACGATCTCGGACTTGATTGGCCGCTCCAATCGGCTCGGCGCAGACGCACGCAACACCAACTACGCGGGTGGTAACACGTCCGCCAAGGGAACCGACATCGACCCCGTCACCGGTGAGAGGGTGGACCTGTTGTGGGTCAAAGGATCCGGCGGCGATCTCGGCACGCTGCAGCCGTCCGGTCTCGCTGCGTTGCGGCTCGATCGGGTACTGGCGCTGAAAGATGTCTACCCCGGCGTCGAACGCGAGGACGAGATGGTCGCGGCGTTCGACTACTGCCTGCACGGGAAAGGTGGCGCGGCACCGTCGATCGACACCGCCATGCACGGTCTCGTCGACGCCAACCATGTCGACCACCTACACCCCGACTCCGGAATCGCCTTCGCGACCGCAGCGGACGGTGAAGAATTGACACGTAAGTGCTTCGGTGACCGGGTCGTGTGGGTGCCGTGGCGCCGTCCAGGATTTCAGCTCGGGCTCGACATAGCGTCCATCGCGGCGCAGAACCCGCAGGCAATCGGTTGCATCCTGGGCGGTCATGGCATCACGGCTTGGGGTGAGACGAGCGAGGAATCCGAGCAGCGATCGCTCGAGATCATTCGTACCGCGGAGAAGTTCATCTCCGACAACGGGCGGACCGATCCGTTCGGTGGTGTCATCGCCGGATTCGAAGCGTTGCCTGCAGAGGGGCGGCGCGCCAAGGCCGCGTCGCTGTTCCCGCTGATCCGAGGTCTTGCGTCGACCGATCGGCCACAGGTGGGCCACTTCGACGACAGCCCAGCCGTTCTCGAATTTCTGGCCGCCGAGGAGCATCCGCGTCTCGCGGCACTCGGGACGTCCTGCCCGGACCACTTCTTGCGTACCAAGGTTCGACCCATGGTGCTCGACCTGCCTCCTGCGGCGTCGGACGAGGAAGTCTCGGTGCGGCTGAAGGAACTGCACCAGTCCTACCGCGACGACTATGCGCGTTACTACGACGAACACGCCGAGGCCGACAGCCCGGCCATGCGGGGAGCCGATCCGGCGATCGTCCTCGTCCCGGGCGTCGGGATGTTCTCGTTCGGTGCCAACAAGCAGACCGCTCGCGTCGCAGCGGAGTTCTACCTCAACGCCATCAACGTCATGCGCGGCGCGGAGGCTATTTCCACCTACGCGCCGATCGACGAACGCGAGAAGTTTCGGATCGAGTACTGGGCGCTCGAGGAAGCCAAGCTTGCCCGGATGCCGAAGCCGAAACCGCTGGCCACGAGAGTCGCACTGGTCACCGGAGCGGCGTCGGGAATCGGAAAGGCGATTGCGACGCGTCTGGCCGCCGAGGGCGCGTGCGTCGTCATCGCCGACCTCGACGCCGACAAGGCGATGGCCGCGGCAGCCGAGATCGGCAATTCCGATGTGGCGGTCGGCATCGCAGCGGACGTCACCGACGAAGGGCAGATCGCCGACGGTATCGCGGCGGCTGTCCTTGCGTTCGGTGGTATCGACCTGGTGGTCAACAATGCGGGCCTGTCCATTTCGAAGCCACTGCTCGAGACGACGGCGAAGGATTGGGATCTGCAGCACGACGTCATGGCCCGCGGGTCGTTCCTCGTCTCGAGGGAGGCTGCGCGGATCATGATGGCGCAGGGCCTCGGCGGAGACATCGTCTACATCTCGTCGAAGAACTCGGTGTTCGCCGGTCCCAACAACATCGCGTACTCGGCGACGAAAGCGGATCAGGCACATCAGGTTCGACTGTTGGCAGCAGAGCTCGGCGAGCACGGCATCCGCGTCAACGGCATCAATCCCGACGGGGTGGTCCGCGGATCGGGGATCTTCGCCGGCGGCTGGGGTGCGAAGCGTGCCGCGGTGTACGGCGTCGAAGAGGAGAAGTTGGGTGAATACTACGCGCAGCGAACACTTCTCAAGCGTGAGGTGCTCCCGGAGCATGTAGCCAACGCGGTGTTCGCGTTGACCGGCGGGGAGCTGACCCACACCACCGGCCTCCACATTCCGGTGGATGCAGGCGTCGCAGCCGCATTCCTGCGCTGATGGGAGTGTTCGCGGCCGTCGATCTCGGCGCGTCGAGTGGACGGGTCATGCTCGGTCGGATCGTGCACGGGCGGGTCAGGTTGGACGAAGTGGCACGGTTCGAGAACCGACCCGTGCGATTGAACGGTTCGCTGCACTGGAACATCGTCGATCTGTATCAAGGGGTTCTGGGTGGGCTGCGCAAGCTCGTCGACGGCCTCGAAGGTGAGACGCTGACGTCGATCGGAATCGACACCTGGGCAGTGGACTACGCGCTGTTGGCTCCGGACGGCTCGATGCTCGGCATCCCCTTCCACTACCGAGATGCACGCAACGACGGCGAGCATGCGGACCTGTTCCTTCGGAACGGCATCGCACAGCTTCCGTTCAACACCGTGTATCAGTTGCTGACCGAATCGACCGATCGACTGGCTTCGGCACACCGGATGCTCATGATTCCCGACCTGCTGGCGTACTGGCTCACCGGTGTCGCGGCAGGTGAAGTCACCAATGCGTCCACAACTGGGATGCTGAATCCGACTACGCGCGAATGGGATCGCGACCTCCTGGCCGAAGTAGGTCTGAAGCCGGATCTGCTGCCGCCGCTGCTCGTGCCGGGTCAGCGAATCGGTGCGCTGAGACCGGACGTCGTCTCGCTCGTCGGAACTCGAGCGGACGTCGTTGCCGTCGGGACTCACGACACGGCGTCGGCGATCGTGGCGGTTCCCGCGGAATCGCCGAACTTCGCCTATATAGCCTCCGGCACGTGGTCTCTCGTCGGAGTCGAGGCACCAGGACCGGTCATCTCGGCCGCAGCCAGGGACACCGGCTTCACCAACGAAGCCGGTGTCGACGGAACCGTTCGCCTGCTGCGCAACGTCATGGGCATGTGGCTCGTTCAGGAGTCCATCCGTCAGTGGGAGCGTGACGGCGTCACGTATGCGCTTGCGGACCTGCTGGCGGAAGCCGAAAGCCTCGGTGACGTGGGGGCCGTCGTCGACCCGGATCTTCCGGTGTTTCTGCCACCAGGTGACATGCCGTCGAGGATCGCCGAAGAGTGCAGGGCTGCAGGTGTTCCTGTTCCGTCCACCCCCGCCGAGACTGTCCGCTGCATCATGGACAGCCTCGCGGCGGCATACGCCCGGTCGGTCCGCACTGCCGGTGAGTTGGCCGGAATCGGCATCGAGACGGTGCACATCGTCGGAGGAGGATCGCAGAACGAACTGCTGTGCCAGCTGACCGCCGACGCGACCGGCCTTCCTGTCGTCGCCGGACCGGTAGAGGGCTCGGCACTCGGAAACGTTCTGGTGCAAGCCCGTGCGGCCGGCGTGATCGCGGGTGGAGTTGCCGAGCTACGCCGCGTCGTTCGTGAGTCGTTTCCACTGACTCGCTACCTGCCGCGGCGTAGCTGACGCCGGTCCCTGGAGAATCACCCGGCGCTAAAAAATCACCCAGAGTATCGACGCCACTGCGAATACCGACAAGCCGAGTGTCGTCTCCATGACGGTCCATGTCTTGAGTGTCGTTTTCTCGTCCATGCCGAAGAAGCGACTGACCAGCCAGAAGCCGGAATCGTTGACGTGGGAGAGCACGGTGGCTCCTGCTGCAAGGGCGAAGACGAGAAGCGCGATCTTGAAGTTGCTGAGGTCCTGTTCGCCTACCTGCACCGCGATGAGTCCGGCAGTGGTGGTCAATGCGACCGTCGCCGATCCCTGTGCGACTCGTAGCGCCGTGGCGATGAGGAACGCCTGCAGGATGATGGGCAGACCCAGTCCCGACAACGACGAGGTCAGGGACTGGCCGATGCCGCTCGCTCGGAGCACGCCGCCGAACATTCCGCCTGCGCCGGTGATGAGGATGATGGAGCAGATGGGTCCGAGCGCCTGATCCATGAACTTGGAGGCGTCGCCGATGGGGAAGCGACCCGGGGCCAGCAGGAACAGTGCGAGAAGCAGCGTGATCAGCAAAGCGATGGGTGTCTGACCGAGGAGTACGAGCGCCGACGCCCAGGTTGTGTCGCCGTCGATCACACCTGCGGTCGCCAAGGTGTTGACGACGGTGTTCAACGAGATCAACACCAACGGTGTCAGCAGAATCCAGAGGACGACGGGGAAGCTCGGCGCGGCTCCGAACTCGCCGGACGAGTCGTCTCGGCTGTCGCTGTCACCGCTGGCACCGCTGTCGCCGGTGCTTGCGGTCTTGGTCCCCGTCTTCGTGGTC
>NZ_LVCV01000171.1 GCF_001647195.1 Rhodococcus sp. EPR-157
TACCCACGAGGTAGGAGCCGACGAACCACGACACGACGGCCACCGGGACACCGACGAGCAGAACCGTACCGATGTCACCGCCCAGCAGTTCTGTTGCGGCGACCGGGCCGGGGTGTGGCGGGACGATCGCGTGCATAGCGGCGAACGCGCCCGCGGTGGGGAGTGCATAGAGCAGGATCGACCCGCCGAAGCGACGCGCGACGGTGTAGATGATGGGAAGGAAGACCACGAGGCCGGCGTCGAAGAAGATGGGGAAACCGAAGATGAGAGCGGCGACGCCGAGAGCCAATGGAGCTCGTTTGGCGCCGAACCGGTTGATCAGGGTGTCGGCCAATACTTGTGCGCCACCGGTGATTTCGAGCAGTCGCCCGACCATCACCCCCAGGGCCACCAACAGTGCCACCGATCCGAGGGTGGAGCTGAAGCTCGACAGCAGCGCGTCCGGCACCTCCGCCAGCGGAATGCCGGCTGCGACGGCAGTGACAGCACTGACGAGGACGAGTGAGACGAACGCGTGCAGTTTGACCTTCATGATGAGAAACAGCAGTACGGCAACCGCTGCTGCAGCGATCAAGAGTAGTGCCGTCGTTCCGTATGCCGGTTCGATCGGATCCATGAGTACCTCGTTCATTGCAGGAGATTTCGACCCTATCGGACATATGCATGGTCGCGTGGGGTTCCACTGCGTCGATCTCACGGCCTTGACCGCGCGAGTACCGTGCCTCGTATGAGTGATGCAGATCACCGAAGCGCCGAACTGCAGGAGCAAGCTCAGCGACAGGCCGCAGCGGCCAGAGTGAAGATGAAGCATCGTCGCGAGCAGCAAGATGGGGGATTGGGGGGATACGTTGCCGAGCGCGCGGGGGACTGGAGTCTGGACGACCAGAACACTGCTGCGATGGACAAACAGGCTCGCTTCTGGAGTGTTGTCACGGACCGGTGGTTCCGTATGGAGATCGACGGGTGGGAGAACATTCCCGATCCGCCGGTACTCGTAGTCGGGGTCCATTCCGGTGCGCCGTTCGTGTGGGACGCATGGACCGTCGGTGCACAGTGGTGGCGTCGTTTCGGAGCGTCACGCACGCTGCACGGAACAGCGCACGATGCGTTGATGGCTTTTCCCGTCATCGGGAAGGTGTTCAGGTCGATGGGGGTGTTGCCCGCGGCGCCGGATTCGATGTCGACGGCGTTGGCAGAGGGTCGGGACGTCATCGTCTGGCCGGGAGGTGAGGTCGACTCGCTACGGCCGTGGAGTGAACGCGACGTTGCCACGCTCGCCGGAAGGACGGGATTCGTCAAACTTGCTATCCGGATGGGTGTTCCGATCGTGCCGGTCGCGACCGTCGGTGGTGCCGATGCGATGCCGGTGCTCGTCCGCGGGGACACGCTGGCGAGGGTGTTGAGGCTCGACCGAATCGCACGACTCAAAGTGTTCCCGATCGCGTTGTCGCTGCCCTGGATCATCTCGCCCGCCGCACTGCCGCAGATACCGCTGCCGGCCAAGATCCGCACGCGATTCATGCCGCACGTCAGCGTCGATCACGATCCCTCGCTGTGCGAGGACGAGGACTACATCGAAGCGAAATACGAAGAGGTTCGGCGACAGATTCAAAGCGGGATGGACGACCTGGCCAGGAAGCGACGGTTTCCTATCTTCGGGTAGCTAAGCTCGACTCATGGATCGACCCGCGGTAATTCTGGAGAACGACGAGACCGTTTACGACTTCTACCTGCGTCATCAGCAGAACCGACAGGTCGCGAGGCTGGCCTATGCGGCCCTTGCCCGGCGGTTCAAGCCGCGGGTGAGCTATTCCGAAGGTGCGCGCGAGGAAATCCGCAGGCTGGTCTACGACGACACCCGACTGATCATCGCCGTCAATCACGTCTCCGAGACAGACCCCTACACCGTCGCTGCGGCAGCGTGGGCCAGCCCCTTGCGTCCGGCGATCGGTAGGACGCGAGTGTTGGCCAAGGACGAGTTGTTCCAGGAGCCCAAGCAGCGCAAGCGAATCGACATGATGGGCGGCATCCCGGTCTTCCGCGGCAAGAACCACGGGATGCGCGCGGTCAGCGCAGCGGGCAACAGGATGATGGATGTCAGCGCGGAACGTGTCCGACGCGGGGACGATCTTGCAGTGTTCCCGGAAGGTACGTGCAACCTGGTCGATCCGACGCAGATTCAACATGTCGGTAGCGGCATCGGCCACATCGCTGCACGGATTCGCAAGCTCGGCGTCGAGCCGGTTCTGATCTGTATGGGCTTGAGTTACGGTCCTTCGCAGAACCTGAAGTCCGCAAGCGTCTACATCGATCAACCGATCACCGAATTGCCGGACAAGCCGCTCCACATTGTCCGCACCGTGGCGGACGGAATGCAGAAAGCGCTCGACGGTGCAGTGGCCGCCTACTGAGCGGTAGCTCGGTGTTGGTAGAACAGATCAAGAGGTTCCCGTATTTCGCAACTTCAGGAGACACACGTGAGTGATGCAGTGAAGACCGCCGTAGTGACCGGAAGCGCACGAGGAATCGGCGCCGCCGTAGCCAAACGACTGGCCAAGGACGGATTCGGTGTCGCCGTCGTCGACCTCGACGAAGCCGCATGTGCCGATACCGTCGACGCCATCAAGTCTGCCGGCGGTCAGGCCGTCGCAATCGGCGCGAACGTGGCCGACGAGGAATCGGTGCAGACGGCGGTCGACCGTATCGCGTCCGAATTCGGTGCACCGACCGTGCTGATCAACAACGCGGGAATCACGCGAGACAACCTGCTGTTCAAGATGACCGTCCAGGATTGGGATTCCGTGCTCGGCGTGCATCTGCGCGGCTCGTTCCTGATGACCCGCGCGGTGCAGAAGCACATGATCGACGCCAAGTGGGGTCGGATCGTCAACTTGTCGAGCACGTCGGCTCTCGGAAACCGCGGGCAGGCGAACTACTCGGCGGCCAAGGCGGGCATGCAGGGATTCACGAAGACTCTCGCCATCGAACTCGGCAAGTTCGGCGTGACGGCCAATGCGATCGCCCCGGGGTTCATCGAGACCGAGATGACTGCCGCCACCGCGGAGCGTGTCGGCGTGCCGTTCGAGGACTTCAAAGCTGCTGCAGCGTCGCAGATTCCGGTCAATCGCGTCGGAAATCCGGATGACATCGCGCATCTCGCGTCGTTCTTCGTCAGCGAGGGTGCGGGCTTCATCTCAGGCCAGGTCGTCTACGCCGCGGGTGGCCCGAAGGATTGATACTGCTCCGCCTCGGGCATGGGTAGTCACGTTTCGACGGTGACTACCCATGCTCCGTTGTGGCAGACGCGGGGAGTTCAGGGCAGGATCGAGTCCACGTATCCGCCGTCGACCCGCAGGGCGCCACCCGTCGTCGCGGACGCCTGATCCGAGCTCAGGTACACGATCATGTTGCCTACCTCTTCGGGTTCGATGAGTCTGCCGATGAGCGACTGTGGGCGGTTCTCCTTCATGAACTTCGCCTGCGCCTCGTCCCACGGAAGATCGTCGCCGACGAGTTCTGCGACGAAGTCCTCGACGCCCCCGGTGTGCGTCGGGCCGACGATGACCGAGTTGACCGTGACACCGGTTCGCGCTGCAGCTTTCGCGAACCCGCGCGTGACCGCGAGCAGTGCGGTCTTGGTCATCCCGTAGTGAATCATCTCCTCGGGGATAACCACCGCGGAGTCGCTGCAGATGTTCTGGATTCGACCCCAACCGTTTTCGATCATTCCGGGCAAATAGGTGCGGATCAGTCTGATGGCCGAGAGGACGTTCACCTCGAAGTACCGACGCCACTCGTCGTCGTCGATTTCCAGTGCCGGTGCTGAGCCGAAAATGCCGAGGTTGTTCACGAGAATGTCGACGACGGGTACCCGCTCGGTCAGTCGCTCGACGCCCTCGGCGGTGGCAAGATCGGCCGCGACCCCGATGATCCGAGCGCCAGGAATGGTATCGACCAGGTGCTCTTCGGCTTTGTCGACGGTGGACTGCGAGCGACCGTTGACCACAACCCGCGCACCGGACCGCGCGAGCTGCGTCGCGATGGCGAGCCCGATGCCTTGCGTCGAGCCGGATACGAGTGCTGTGCGGCCGTTCAGATCGATGTTCATGAGCCTCTCCCTGCTCCGTCGGATGTGACTCCAGTGTGCCTGAA
>NZ_LVCV01000172.1 GCF_001647195.1 Rhodococcus sp. EPR-157
CGCACGAATGGGCTACAGCAGTTCAGCTGTAGCCCATTCGTGCCTGAAAATTACAGGTCAGTACGTATAGAAACCTTTGCCGCTCTTGCGGCCGAGCATGCCCGCGTCGACCATCCGCTGCAAGAGCGGCGGCGGCGCGTAATGAGGCTCGCGGAATTCGGCGTACAGGGATTCTGCGACGGCCAGGGTGACGTCGAGTCCGACGGTGTCGGTGAGACGCAGCGGCCCCATTGGGTGAGCGCACCCGTTGACCATGCCCTCGTCGATGTCCTCGGCGCTCGCGAAGCCGGACTCGAGCATGCGGATGGCCGAGACCATGTACGGAATCAGCAACGCGTTGACGATGAATCCGGCGCGATCACCGGCGCGGATCGTCTTCTTGCCCAGAGTGTTTCCCGCGTAGTCCGTCACTGCAGCCACGGTCTCTTCGCTGGTGAGCAGGCTCACGACGATCTCGACCAACGGAAGCACCGGCACGGGGTTGAAGAAGTGGACCCCGACTACCTTGTCGGGACGCTTCGTCGCATTGGCCATCTTGATGACCGGGATCGACGAGGTGTTGGTGGCCAGGATCCCCTCGGGCTTGACGATGGAATCGAGCTTGCCGAACAGGTCCAGCTTGAGCGATTCGATCTCCGGAGCTGCTTCGACGACGAGGTCGCGGTCGGAGAAGTCGGCAATGTCGAGAGTCAAGGTGATTGCAGCGCGTGCCTTCTCGGCTGCATCGGCCTCGATGCGTCCCGACTTGACCGCGCGAGCGAACGACTTGTCGAGGCGTGCTTCGGCGGCGTCGGCCGTGGCCTGGCTGGTTTCGAGAATCAGGACGGAACTACCGGAGCGAGCACACATCTCGGCGATTCCGGCTCCCATGGTACCGCCGCCGATGACGCCTACGAGGTTGATATCGCTCATTTGAGCAGCGCCCGCGACATGACGACACGCTGAATCTGGTTGGTGCCTTCGTAGATCTGGGTGATCTTCGCGTCACGCATCATGCGCTCGACCGGGAAGTCGGTGGTGTAGCCCGCGCCGCCGAATAGCTGTACGGCATCGGTGGTGACCTCCATGGCCACATCGGAGGCGAAGCACTTCGCTGCCGCGGAGATGAACCCGAGGTTCTTCTCACCGCGCTCGGCACGAGCGGCCGAGGTGTACACCATCAGACGTGCGGCTTCGACCTTCATCGCCATGTCGGCGAGCATGAACTGGACGGCCTGGAAGCTGCTGATCGACTGCCCGAACTGCTTGCGGTCCTTGGTGTACTCGATTGCCGCGTCGAGCGCGCCCTGCGCGAGGCCGACGGCCTGAGCGCCGATGGTGGGGCGAGTGTGATCGAGGGTTTCGAGCGCAGTCTTGAACCCGGTGCCGGGCTCTCCGATGATGCGGTCGCCGGGAATCTTGCAGTTCTCGAAGTACAGCTCGGCGGTGGGCGAACCCTTGATGCCGAGCTTCTTCTCCTTCGGCCCGACGACGAATCCTTCGTCGTCCTTGTGAACGATGAACGAAGAGATGCCGTTTGCGCCCTTGTCGGGGTCGGTCACGGCCATGACGGTGTACCAGTCGGACTTGCCGCCGTTGGTGATCCAACACTTGGAGCCGTTGAGGATCCAGTCGTCACCCTCGGCCTTGGCGCGGGTACGCATGCCGGCCGCGTCGGAGCCGGCTTCACGCTCGGACAGTGCGTACGACGCCATTGCGCCGCCCGCGAGCGACGGCAGAACCTGCTGCTTGAGCTCCTCGGAACCCTTGAGGATCAGGCCCATCGTGCCAAGCTTGTTGACGGCAGGAATCAGCGAGGACGAGCCGCAGACGCGGGCAACTTCCTCGATGACGATGCAGGTAGCGACCGAGTCGGCGCCTTGGCCGTCGTATGCCTCTGGAACGTGGATGGCGTTGAAACCGGAGTTGTTGAGTGCAGAAAGCGCCTCGTCGGGGAAGCGGGCATCCTCGTCGACCGCCTTGGCGTACGGTGCGATCTCCTTCTCGGCGAGCGCGCGAATGGCCGCGCGCAGTTCGTCGTGCTCTTC
>NZ_LVCV01000173.1 GCF_001647195.1 Rhodococcus sp. EPR-157
GATTTCTTGATGGTACCGAGCCGAGGCGGTGAAGACAAGGATCGATGGCACCGAGTGCCAGCAGTTCTAGTCCCAGTGCTCGGCGAGGGCGTCGGCGATCGCCGAACGCGAGGTGCCTCGGGGAAAGACAGCAACGACGACCTGCTCGGATCCGGTGTCGAATCCGGCGCGGACTTTGCCCAGTGCCTCCTCGAGGTCGCTCGCGCTGGTCGGGACGCCGTCCCGAATCATCCGTCGCAGAATGTAGTTGTGCGTCGCCGTGACCGAGGCCGAGAACTGCAGAATCTCCAGGTGGGAGTGGTTGGGAAGTGCCTGACGGAGATAGTCGACGAACAATCGGTCGTACCGAAAGACCGTGACTATCTCGCGGTCGCGTAGCGCCGGGTTCTCGTGCACGACCTGATACCGCAGTCGAGACTGTTCCTTCCAACCGGAGAAGCGTTCGAATACCAGCTGGGCTGCTTCGCAGACGGCGATCCAGGGATCCTTGTGCGGTCGTTCCAGGAACGACGCGGTCTGCTCGAGCAGGATTTCGTGGTCGGCGAAGATGACGTCGTCCTTGCCGCGAAACTGCCGGAAGAAGGTCCTGCGCGAAATTCCCGACGCTTCGGCGATGTCGTCGACCGAGGTGGCGTCGTACCCGTTCACTGCGAACAGGTCGAGGGCTGCTTTCGCCACGGACAGGCGAAAGGCGTCGGAGTCCTCGGAGTCACGCATAGTGCATGAACGTAGTCCATGGTGTGGCCGGACCCGAGGCGTAGCGAGATTCGAGTCCGGGCGCGATCCGATTCGACCGAGCCGAAGTTCCGAACGAGTGGTGCGGACGACTGTAGGGTCGTGAAAGAAATACCCTCACCGTGAAGGATGGAAGTCTTGGCTCTCGTTGCAGGAATCGACTCGTCCACTCAGTCGTGCAAAGTCTTTGTCCGAGACGCTGATTCGGGTGAGGTCGTGCGGCGCGGACGGGCGCGTCATCCCGACGGTACCGAGATCGGTCCAGCAGTGTGGAAGGCCGCGCTCGACACCGCCATCGACGAAGCAGGTGGTCTCGACGACGTCGACGCGGTGGCCGTCGGCGCGCAGCAGCACGGGATGATCTGTCTCGACGAGTCCGGCGAGGTCGTTCGGCCGGCGTTGCTGTGGAACGACACGCGATCGGCGTCGTCCGGAGCCGACCTTGTCCAGGAGCTGGGGGGAGGCCAAGCGTGGGCGGACGCAGTGGGCGTCGTCCCGGTTGCGGCGATCACCGTCGCCAAGCTCCGGTGGCTCGCGGACCACGAACCCGAGAACGCTGACCGCACCGCGGCGGTCTGTCTCCCGCACGACTGGCTCAGTTGGCAACTCGGCGGCGCGGTCTGTCTCGACTCGTTGGCCACCGACCGTGGTGACGCCAGCGGGACCGGCTACTACTCCGCCGGGACCGATGCGTACCGCGAGGATCTGCTGGAACTGGGCATGCGTGGCCGAAAGCCACACTTGCCGCGCGTCGCGGGGCCGTACGACCGGATCGGCGAGACGGCGTCCGGAGCTGTGATCGGACCGGGAACCGGTGACAACGCCGCAGCGGCACTCGGTTTGGCCGCGAAGGTCGGCGATGTCGTGGTCTCGATCGGCACGTCCGGAGTCGTCTCGGCCGTCACCGATGTCGCTGCGGCCGACCCGTCGGGAATCATTGCAGGGTTCGCCGACGCAACAGGTCGACAACTTCCATTGGTGTGCACGTTGAATGCTGCGCGTGTTCTCGACGCGACGGCGTCGTTGTTGGGCGTCGATCACGACGGACTATCCCGGCTAGCGTTGTCGACTCCGAGCGAAGGTCTCGTGCTGATTCCGTACTTCGAAGGCGAACGGACCCCGAATCGACCTAACGCCTCCGGCGCAATTCACGGTCTACGCCTTGGCAATTCGACTCCCGGTCATCTGGCGCGCGCCGCGCTGGAGGGCCTGCTGTGCGGCTTGGCCGACGGCATCGACGCGCTCCGGGCCGCAGGAGTCGACACGCGCAGGGTCCTGCTCATCGGAGGCGGCGCCAAGTCGGCAGCGCTGTGCGAACTTGCCCCGGCGATCCTCGGTGTACCCGTCGTCGTCCCCGAGCCGGGTGAGTACGTCGCCGACGGCGCAGCGCGCCAAGCGGCTTGGGCGCTCGCGGGAACCCCTGAGCCGCCGCAGTGGGCGTCGGCGCGTGCCCGCACTTTCGAAGCCGACCCGAAGCCGGAAATCCGTGAGCGGTACGCGGAGGTCCGGGATCTGACCGAAGGCGTCTGACTGGCGTTTCGGAGCGCTTTTCAGCGTATGAAGGCGCAGAACTCGTTGCTGCTCGGCGTCGAACATGGTTGCCCACCACTCCGCCAACATCTGTGGATCGGCGGCATCGACGACTACTTCGTAGAGGCGGTAGCCAGGGACGGCGGCTCGCGTGAACACGCACAATTCGCCGCCGTCGGGGTTCGGCCATGATCCGCCACGGGTAGTCGCCGGCGCCGGATAGTGGAGACGTGCCTTCGAGCGATTCGGGGTCTGATGCGTGAACATCCAAGTGCACGCGGTTCTTTGCGGTCTTCGGCTCGGGCACCTTGTTGATCCACACTGTGTGCTGTCGTGTGGCACCGTCGAGTCGAGTGATCGTCGGAGTCCTTGATCGTCATGCCCAGTGAGGGCGACCAGAATTGCGCTACCGCAACGAGGTCGGATGCGTCGATGCAGAGATCCTTGAAAGTTGCGAGTGCCATCCGCTGAGCCGACGGAACTCGTTCGAATCGAACATATGTTCGACAAACGATGATTTTCGGGGTATTCTTGGAGCATGCTTTCGGGGGAGGGTGTCGCCGGTTTGGCTGACGATCTAGGGGTCGCCAGTGCACGTGGTGGGCTCGCGATTTCCGACCCGACCTTGTGCGAGGCGGTCGAAGCGATGGAAACTGCGTGGAATCGTGTTGCAGCTGTTGATTCGAGCCTGCTGGTCGACGCCGATCGGCGCGCGGTGATGGTGCGGATGGAGACACTGTCGCAGGCGATGTACGGCACTTCGCATACGTGGTTGACCGAGCTGGTCGAGAACGATGGGTTGGCGGTGTTGCCGGAGAGGACGAACCCGTCGCGGCTGGGGTGTTTGTTGCGCGTCGATCCGTTGGTGGCGGGTAAGCGCATCAAGATCGCTGCGAAGCTATCTCGGCGTCGGGCGATGACCGGGGAGAAGCTCGATCCGGAGTATCCGACGACTGCGGATGGGCATCGTGGCGGCGAGATCGATGCTGCGCATGTGAAGGTCATCGACAAGTTCTTCGAGAACTTACCTTCGGCGGTCGATCACGAGTCGAAAGTCCAGTCCGAAATCCTGCTCGGCAATCTCGCGAAAGAGGTGACACCGGAGCAGCTTCGCGTTGCTGCAGCACGTCTGCATGCGCTGTTGGATCCGGACGGGACGCTCGATGAGAAGGATCCGTCGAGCAAGTGCTACTTCCGTCTCGGGCCTCAGGACTCCGATGGCCTGAGTAAGGGCAGCTTTGTGATCGATGCGGAGTGCCGGGCGTATCTCGAGCCGCTTCTGGCGAAACTCGCCAAGCCCGGCAACTGCAATCCCGACGAGCCGAAGCCGGTGGTCGATGAGCCAGAAGACAGCGACAAGCGCGACGGTAGCGACAAACCCGGTGGCCGTGACGAGCCTGGGCCGGGGGATGAAACAGACAGCGACCCAACTTTGTTCGACGGTCCGGGCAGTGGGTCTGGCGGTGGTGGGTCTGGTGGCCCTGGGTCTGGCGGTGGTGGGTCCGACAGCACCCCCGGTGACCACGACCCCCGGGATACCTCGACTGCCGAGGGCGACGAGCGTCGAGCGGGGCGGGATGGTCGTAGTCAGGGGCGGCGGAATCATGATGCGTTCAAGGTGATTCTGCGGCAGATGCTTGCCTCCGGCTCGGTCGGGCGGCATCGTGGTCTGCCGGTGACGGCGATCATCACGATGACGGCGAAGGAGCTGGAGACCGCGTCGGGGCATGCGGTGACCGGTACCGGGTCTCTGGTGACGATTCGGGATGCGATTCGTATGGCCTCGCATGCTCATCATTATTTGGCGATCTTCGACGACGACGGACGGGCCCTGTATTTGGGTCGATCCAAACGTATTGCCTCTGCTGATCAGCGGATTGTGCTGATTGCTCGCGATCGCGGGTGTAGCTTTCCGGGCTGCACTCGGCCTGCAGTGTGGTGTCAGGCCCATCACGTGACCGATTGGGTGGATGGCGGAGATACCGATGTCGATTCTCTGACGTTCGGATGCGATCTGCATCATCCGCTCGTCGGCGACGGGCCGAACGATTGGGCGACGACCACTACGGGTCCTGATCATCCGCAGCCGGGCCGCGCTCAGTGGCATCCACCCGAGGCGGTCGACCCCGATCGCAAAGGGCTCGTAAATCATTATCACCATCCGCAGGAATATCTGTACGAGGAACCCGAGGACCCCGAACCGTAGGTAGCCGAACTGTGGGGGGCAGTCGTGCGACAGCCGCGAGTCGCCCGGCCATTGCGGAATCAGGCGTCATCACTTTAGATGTGATGACGCGCGTCATCGGTTGCCGCGCGGTGGCGGGAGGGACGCAGGATGCACGTACATTCCGTAGTGATCATCGGGAGCGGCTTCGGTGGTCAATGCGCGGCGAAGGCGCTGCTCGACCGGGGTATCGACGATCTCGTCATCCTCGAGAGACGATCGTTTCTCGGCGGGACGTGGCGACAGAATCGGTATCCGGGTGCAGCGGTGGACGTGCAGAGCCCGCTGTACTCGATAGCGTCCGAGCCGTTCGAGTGGACGCGGATGTTCGCCGAGCGCGATGAGCTCGAGCGCTACACCGACCACGTACTGGAGTCGAACGGGCTGCCCGCTCGAACGCATTCCGACACGGATGTTCAGAGAATCGAGTGGTCCGGAGACCATTGGAAGATCACGACATCGCGCGGTGACTACGCGGCGAAATTCGTGGTGAACGCATCCGGCCCCCTCAGTACCCCCGTCATTCCGCCGTTTCCTGGCCGTGAGCGATACCAGGGCACTCAGTTCCACACCAACGACTGGGACACGGACTTCGACCATGCCGGACAGCGCGTCGCGATCGTCGGTAGTGGGGCCAGCGCCGCGCAGGTGATTCCTGCGATCGCGCCCGACGTGGAACACCTGCATGTTTTTCAACGCACACCCCACTGGGTGATGCCGCGCAACGACCGCGAATTCACTCCGCTGCAGCGAAGACTGCTTCGCGTGGAACCCATCCGCAAGCTCGTGCGCTCTGCGATCTACTGGACTCTCGAGACTCGAATCATCGGTTTCAAATATTCGCGACGTGCCCTGAAGGCAGTCGCCCAGCGTGCTGCAGTGAAACACTTGGCAACTCAGGTGCCGGACGTGGACCTGAGAGCGAAGCTCACTCCCGACTACCTCATCGGTTGCAAGCGAGTGATTCTGTCGGACACGCTGTACCCGTCGCTCGGCGCATCGAACGTCACCCTGCACGACAAGAACGACGGCATTGCCGAGATCACCGAAACAGGGCTTGTCACCACCTCCGGCGAACACGTCGACATCGACCTCCTCGTGTGGTCCACCGGATACGACGCCACCGACGGTGTCATCTCGTACCCGGTGATCGGACGCGATGGCCGCGCATTGTCGGACGTCTGGAACCCCTACCCGCGGGCCTATCTGGGCACGACCGTTCCGGGATTCCCCAACCTGTTCATCGTGACCGGCCCGAACACCGGAATCGGGCACACATCAGCGATCTTTCTCATCGAGGCGCAGATGGAGTACATCGTGCGTGCCGTCGACGCGGTGCGGACGGCCGGCGCTGTCGCCGTCGAAGTCACATCCGCTGCGGAGCAGGACTACACCGACAGAATTCACCGCGACATGGAGGGCACGGTGTGGAAGGACGGCGGCTGCCACAGCTGGTATCAGTCGCGGTCCGGGCACGTGGTGGCGATGTTCCCGGGATTCAGCTTCACGTTTCGGCGTTGGGCCAAAAGGTTTCGACCGGAGGCGCACCACATTCACATGGCACCCACCGGGGTCGCAGCGAAGAACGAGGTATCGGCATGAAAGATCATTCCGGACAGGTCGTTCTGATCACCGGTGCGGCCGGAGGTATCGGCGCGGCAGTGGCCGAGGCGCTGTATCGCCGCGGGGCCTCTCTCGTGCTGGTCGATGTTGTGTCATCCGACCTCGACGGGGTCGCAGCAGCACTGGGGAAAGACCGCGTGGTATTCGCCTACGCGGACGTAACGCAGCGCGAGCAGTTGGACGCAGCAGTTGCAACTGCACTGGCGACCTTCGGTCGTCTCGATGTGGTGTTGGCGAATGCCGGGATCTCCAGTGGCGCAAAGGCGTCGACCATTCGTTCGGCGGAGGATGGGATATTCGAGAAAGTCATCGCCGTCAACCTCGTCGGGGTGTGGAATACGGTGCGAGCCGTACTGCCGCATGTCGTCGAATGCGGTGGGTACATCCTGCTGACGTCGTCGACGTACGCGTATCTCAACGGTCTCGCCAACGCGCCGTACGCAGCCTCGAAGGCCGCTGTCGAGCAGCTCGGTCGAGCGCTGCGGACCGAATTGGCGGGCACCGATGCCACAGCCGGGGTGCTCTATCCAGGATGGGTGTCGACGCCGATCGCCGACGTCGCGTTCGGCGGAGACGACATCGCGACAGCGCTTGTCGCCAAGGCGTTCCCGACGCCTCTGCGGCGTCCGATCTCGACGAAAAAGCTCGCGCGCGGAGTAGTGCGGGGGATCGAGCGTCGAGCACCGCGGATTCAGGTACCCGGACGGTGGATACCCATTTCCCTTCTCCGGGGCATCGTCAACCCCGTCTCCGATGCAATGCTCGGCCGGAACGCCGACATCATCCGTCTCACGACAGAGCTCGACGGTCGAAGGAAGTGACCACGGACTCCGAGGCGCCCGGACGGGCGTATCGCGGCGAGAGCGCCGAGGATCGCGACGAGCGGCGTCGCAGGCAACTGCTCGATGCCGGGTTGCGTGTGTTCGGCAGTGTCGGCTATCGGCCGGCAACGGTCCGCGGTCTGTGTCGCGAAGCCAAGGTCGCCGATCGACACTTCTATCAGCATTTCGACGGAACCGAGGATCTACTGCTCGCCGTCTACGGCGAGTGCATCGCGCGCCTGACGGAGTCGATTGCCCACGCGCTCGCGGACGTCGACTCCGGCAGCGATATCGGGACAGTGGTCGGACGAGGTCTCGACGCATTGTTCGAGCGCGTCGAGGACCCGCACCTCGCGAGAGTGGTCTGGATCGAGGTGCTCGGGGTCAGTCCTCGCGTCGAGCGGACGTACCTCACTGCGATGCAGCGATTCGGTGCACTGATGCTCGACTATCTGCGAGCCTTCGACCCCGATGTTGCATCCGGCCTCGACGTCGACCTCGATCTCCTTGCCGCCGCGGCGGTCGGCGGAATCAGCCACACCGCGATGACGTGGTTGGCGAGCGAGTATGCGGCCGAACGCCGCATCGTCGTTGCGACCACTGCGGCTTTCCTGAATAGCATCGTCGTACCGCTGACCGGCCACTCGCAACCCGGCTGACGTCTTACGGAGTCAGCGGCACTGCCCATTTCAAGAATGCCAACTGCTCTTCGACGACGATCGGGAAGAGTGGCTGGGTATACGGGTCGAAGTGGCCGCCCTTGTGGATGTGCACGGTGATGTCGGGAATCTTCTGTGCTGTCTTCAAGGACACCGATGCCGGGGTGACCGCGTCGTCGGACATGATCTGAATCAGTGTTGGGCACTGGATCTTCGACGCCGTTCGGCCGGGGTTGTAGAGCCCGACGCGCAGAAGTATGCGGGCAGCGACAGTTTCGGGGTAGTCGCCGTTCTGAAGGCTGGATTCGGCGAGAAGTCGGTCGCGTCCGGGCATGGCATCAGGAGAGGTCATGACTGCGACATCTCCTGGACGGCCGACGGATTCGACGTAGCGCGGCGACTTCTTCAGGAGCGCCCGCGCTTGGTCGATCACTGCCGAGGGAAGCAGGCGCAGCGTGCGTCGCAGTCCTGTCACTCGGACGGCAGCGAGTCCGTTCACATGCGGAATCTGAGCGATGACAGCGGCGAATTGCTCGCCCGCGCCGGCTCTGGTGAGGACGTGTCCGCCGGCGAACGAGGTGCCCCAGCCGACGATGCGTTCGGAGTCGACGCCGTCGACGGTTCTGGCGTAGGCAACTGCGTTGCGCCAGTCCTCGAGTTGCTTCTTGATGTCGAGCAGCTGTCGTGGTTGCCCGTCGCTGTCCCCGAAGTGGCGGTAGTCGAATACGAGTACCGTGTAGCCGGCCCGGACGAAGACCTCCGCGTATGCAGAGAGACGAATCGCACGAGGGGTGGCAAATCCGTGGGCCATGACGACCGCCGGTGTGTCGGTGGTGGCACCGACCGGGCGGTACACCGCGATCGCGCAGCGAACACCGTCCGATTGGAACCATTCGTCACTGCGGGTGTACTGGCTACGGTCGTCGGAGTTCACGAACTTGCCCTTCGGTCGCATTCTTGATCGAAATTCAAGAAGAGACTAACAGCATCTTGAACGACGATCTAGATAGAGTGTGGGGATGCCGCGCAACCGCCGACCCGTCGACAGAGCCGAGAAGCGGTCCGAGATAGTCGAGGCAGCGACAACGTTGTTCACCGGCGACGGCTACGAGCACACG
>NZ_LVCV01000174.1 GCF_001647195.1 Rhodococcus sp. EPR-157
GTACTCGACGACATCCACGACGAGGCACTGAGCCGGTTCATGGCGCTCGAGTCGTCGCGCCTGCAGGAGCGAGTCCTCTGGGTGGTGGACGAGCTGGAGAAGTACCACCTGCTGGTCGAGACAGTGCATGCGCGAACGTCGATATCGGCATGTATCGACAAGTGGCACACTAGCTTCCACGATAGGTGGGAGGGATGGATCGGCGCGGAACTGCGTGGCGCCGGAACGTCCGAGGCCGACACCGAACCGATGACGCGAATGATCGTCTTCGTGATCGAGAGCATGCTGACTCATCCCCAGGACGACGTCGCCAAACGCGCCATCGTCGACCTCATGTTCCGGACGGTCGACGCACCGAGTTAGCGGCTCCGCCGCCAGTGGCACGGTTGAGTGCACAGCAACGCACTTAACCGCGCCACTGGGGTGGAGCCCCACTTCAAATGCCGGTAAACCTGAATGGATCTCGCGAACAACGTCAATCGTGAACGGTCGTGCAGTTCCGCCCGCGCTCCTTGGACAGGTAGAGGGCACGGTCCGCGCGCTCCAGGGTCTTTCGGGCAGGTTCGTCGCGCAATCTCCCCGCCACACCCCCCGAGATCGTGAGGTCGGACGGGAGCTCGGCCCGGACGAGATCGAGCGCGTCACTCAATGCGGCCGCGGAACCCGACGGGCACAGAACGGTGAACTCGTCACCACCCGAGCGGCACAGCAGAAACTGAGACGGAAGACAGAGCCGCAACGCGGACGAGACGATCTCGAGGGCTCGATCACCCGCTGCATGACCGAATTCGTCGTTGATCACCTTGAAACGATCGATGTCGACGACAGCGATGGAATCGATTCTCTCGGTTGCTCGCGTTCCCGGCCTGGAATCGAGCTCCCGGGTGAGCCGTCGCCGGTTCGCGAGCTGGGTGAGGTCGTCTACCTCGGACGTCGATGCGACGCTCTGCACCCAGGCAGCGGAGACGGCCAGCGCGAACAGAACTAGAAGCGCGTTGGCGATCAGAACTGGATGGAGATCCCCTGTCTCGAACCCCAGGAAGAGGACGTACGTCGCATTGAGAAGAGTCGTCCTCCACGCAATGCGATTGGGGAGGACGATGAAGGCCGGCGTCACCAGAAGAACTTGGAGCAGAATCCCCGACAGCGCGGTGACCGATCCTCCGGCGGCCGCGCAGAAAAGTACGACGCTCGTCAGGCCAGACAGGTGCATCGCCAAGTACAGGCGGCGGGACAGTACCGGTGCTGTCACAACCATGAACACGCCGATTCCGCACCACAGCACCGCAAGGACGAGCAAGGGAACGGCAATCTGCGGCTGCGTACCCAGAACGGTGAGGACACCAACCAGGCCACTGACCAGGCAGTTCACCCCGGACGTGCGCGCCACCGGCGCTGGTGGGTACGGCCAGCCACTGTTCACGAAGACGCACTCCTGCCGGCAGATCCCCACGACCTGGAGAAAGTTTAGCCTCTCTTTCGTTACTGCTCAGGGTCGAATGAATCAAGAAGACTTGCCGCTCATTGGTGTCGCAGCGACTGAAGGGTGGCCCGGGCACCATTCAAGTGCAGCGATTCGAGTTGCTTCGTGTATTCCGCGACGAAGCGCTCGTTGTCGATCAGATCGCCGAAGACAGCGCGGTGGGCAATGAAGGCGGTCGGATTTTCGTGCTGTGTGCGGGCGAGCGGGACGAGCGAATCCTTCAACTGATCCACGATCTCGATGGGCTGCCCCTGTTCGTCGACGGCCTCGGCGTAGCGAGCCCAACTGGCTACGACGGCGGTGGACAGGGCGATCTCTCCACCGGACTCGAGGTTCTGTCGAATGACAGGCAGAAGCCACTTCGGAATTCGATCCGACGACTCCGCGCACAGCCGCGCCACCGTGTCACGAATCTCCGGATTGGAGAACCGTTCGATGAGGGTCCTCTTGTATTCATCGAGGTCGATGCCGGGTACGGGCGCGAGCGTCGGCGTCGCTTCGGTGTTCATGTATGCGAGCAGGAACTCGGCGAACAGTGGATCCTGCGCGACCTCGTGCACCAACCGGTAGCCGCTGAGGTAGCCGAAGTAGCAGAGTGCCTGGTGGCTGGCGTTGAGTAACCGAAGCTTCATCAGCTCGTACGGAGTGACGTCGTCGACGACCTGGACTCCGACGTCCTCGAACGGCGGACGACCGAGAGTGAAGTTGTCTTCGAGCACCCACTGCGTGAACGGTTCACCAGCTACCGGCCACTGATCGTCGATCGCGTAGCGGTCCGAAAGACCCTGTATCACTTCGGGAGTGGTGACGGGAGTGATGCGATCGACCATCGAGTTGGGGAAAGCGCCCTCCGCGGTGATCCAGTCCGCCAGAGCTGGATCCCTGAGGTGTGCGAACGCGGTGAACGTCGACTGCGCCATGTGACCGTTGCCTTCGATGTTGTCGCAGGACATGATCGTGAACGGTTGCAGACCACGATTCTTGCGTCGCGCCAGTGCCTCGACGACCAATCCGAACGTCGTCGACGGTGTTGCACCATCCGCGAGGTCGGCAACTATTGCAGGGTTTTCGGTGTCGAATTCACCCGTCGTGGCCGAGAAGTTGTATCCGCCTTCGGTTATCGTGAGTGAGACGATCTTGACCGACTCGGACGCCATCTTCTCGATCACTGCCTCGGCGTCGTCCGGCGCAAACAGGTATTCGACGATCGAGCCGATGACGCGAGTGTCCCACGTCCCGTCGGAGTGTTTGAGAGCCAACGTGTACAGGCAATTCTGTGCATCCATGACGTCCTTCATCTTCAGATCCCCGGGAAGGACGCCGACTCCGCAGATTCCCCACTCGGCCGCCTCACCCTGCTGCAGCAGGCGGTCGACGTACATGGCCTGATGGGCGCGGTGAAAGCCGCCGACCCCGAAATGAACGATCCCGACTGTCACCTCGGATCGATCGTACGTGGGCACTGCGACATCTTCGATGAAGTCGTCGAGGTTGTGCGAGTTCAACTTCATGCGTAGTGCTCCTTCGTGAATCCGGGAATGACAACAGCTTTGATGCTTCCCGACACTGTGTCGGCGTTCAATGCATCCTCGACACCCGCGAGATCGAAGCGCGCGGTGACCATCGAATCGAGATCGACGAGTCCGGCGAGCACCAGTTCCCGAGCGATCGGCCACGTATTGGCGTAGCGAAAGACACCGGTCAGAACGAGTTCGCGGTTCTGGATCAGCGAGATCGGCAGCACGTAGTCCGACGCGCCCATGCCTACGAGTACGACGGTACCGGCAGGGCGGACCGCGTGAATGCCGTCGACGACGGCTCGCGGTGCGCCCGAGGCGTCGATGAATGCATCGACCTGGAGGTCCCGTACATCGACCACGGCGGGATCTACGACGCGAGTCGCGCCGAATCGAGACGCGTTGGAGCGTCGGCTCTCGTCGATGTCGGACACGATCACCTCTGTTGCGCCGAAGGCGCGGGCGACCTGAGCGGTGACGAGCCCGACCGGACCGGCACCGGTGATGAGGACGCTCGACCCGGCGGTGACGCGCGCCTTCTGCGCGGATGCAATACCGACGGACAGCGGCTCGAAGAGGGCGGCGGCCTCGTCTGAAATCTCGTCGGGAATCGAATGGGCGAACACCGACTGGATCAGGACGTACTCGGCCAGGGCGCCGTCGATCGGCGGCGTCGCGAAGAACTCCATCGCGGGACACAGGTTGTACCGACCGGCGCGTGATTGCGAACTCGTCGGGTCCGGGCGCTGCGGCTCGATGGACACGCGCTGACCGATTCGAGTGTCTGCCACGGCCGAGCCGACGGCAACGACAATTCCCGCGGCCTCGTGACCCAGTACCAACGGGCCGTTGACGACGTGGTCTCCGATGCGGCCCTCGCGGTAGTAGTGGGCGTCCGAACCGCAGACACCGACCGCTGTGACCTGTACGAGGACCTCGTCGGCGGCGGGCGTCGGGACCGGCCGAGATTCCAGACGTATCTCTTTCGGCCCGGTCAGAACACTGACCTGCATCGACTGTGACACGGGAGCCCTTCCATCGGCGGGTGTTGTGTAGATCACACCTGAATGTTAGCTTAATGAGCAGAAGAACACACCCTGAGCATCTGCTCAGCGCGATCGAGGTCAAGGGAGTGGGTCGTGACCACAACGGTTCCAGAGGTGCCGGGCCCGCAGAGGTCGTCGAAAAGCAGCGACGACTTGCGGCTCGCTCTTCGCGCCGCATCGATGTACCACCTGGAAGGAGCGACGCAGGCCGAGATCGCGGTCAAGCTCGGTGTCTCGCGTCCTACCGCGGGAAGGCTCGTCGCCAAGGCGCGGGCCCTCGGGCTGGTGACCATCGAGATCAATGTGCCCGACGAACTCCAGGGCACCGTGCACGCCGATATCGAGCGAGATCTCGAACGGGCATTCGGTCTCACCGAGGCGCTGGTCGTCCCGGACGTCATCGACGGCACCGACAACGGCTACGGATCTCTCGGACGTGCCACGGCTGCAATGCTTTCGCGTCGTCTGGGTGCAACCGACACGCTGGGATTCACGTGGGGGCCGGAGACGGTCGCCGTCGCTCATTCGCTCAGGTCCCGGGGTGCGAAATGTGCCCAGGTGGTCCAGCTCGACGGTTCGATGAGTTCCGCCGACTACCAGACCGGCGTCGAGTACACGCTGGGGCGGTGCGCCGAATACTTGCAGGCACGGCCGGTCCGCCTCAACGCCCCGCTGTACGCTGACCCGGCCACGGTCACTGCTCTGCGACAGGATTCGGTGATCTCGCGTGCCCTGCAAACCGGGACCGAGGCCGACGTGATGATCTACGGCCTCGGTCCCGTTTCCACGTCCACGACGC
>NZ_LVCV01000175.1 GCF_001647195.1 Rhodococcus sp. EPR-157
CTCGACGGCACTCCGACCGACGGATCCTTGCCTGGGCGCACCGTATCGGTTGGTCTGGACGCCATCCGTGACTGTGACCGAGCGATTCTGATCTCGGGTGGGAAGAAGAAGCACCAGGCGATTCTCGGCGCGCTCCGCGGAGGATTCGCCACCGTATTGGTGACCGATATCGAAAGCGCGCGTTGGTTGATGGCGCACACGAAAGAAGGTTCTTGACATGAGGGTACTACCGAAAGTGGCTGTCGCGGCTTCGCTCGCGACGACCTTGGTGCTGTCCGGCTGTGCCGGCGCGGGGTCGTTCGGCGGTGACGGTGACGGTACGACGATCACCGTGGCCATCGTCTCGAACTCGCAGATGTCCGATGCCATTTCCTTGGCACCGCAGTTCGAGGCCGAGAACCCGGGGATCAATCTGAAGTTCGTGTCGTTGTCGGAAAACGAGGCGCGTGCGAAGATCACGGCGTCGGTCGCCACCGGTGGCGGTGAGTTCGACGTGGTGATGATCAGCAACTTCGAGACCCCTCAGTGGGCCGAGAATGGTTGGCTCACCAATCTTTCCGAGTATGCTGATGCCACACCTGGGTACGACGAGGACGACTTCATTCCGACGCTGAAGGAATCGCTGTCCTATGAGGGCAGCATGTACTCGGTACCGTTCTACGGTGAATCCTCGTTCCTGATGTATCGCAAGGACCTGATGGAAGCGGCGGGCATCACTATGCCCGAGGAACCCACGTGGCAGGAAGTCGCCGACGCCGCAGCGGTACTGGACAGCGACGATGTATCCGGAATCTGCCTGCGCGGAAAGCCCGGCTGGGGCGAGGTACTCGCACCGTTGAACACCGTCATCAACGCGTTCGGTGGACGTTGGTACGACGAGAACTGGAACGCACAGCTCACCAGCCCGGAAACCGAAGCTGCAGTGCAGTTCTACGTCGACACTGTTCGCGAACATGGTCAAGCAGGTGCGGCGACAAGCGGTTTCAGTGAGTGCGGTACGCAACTGTCGCAGGGCAACACCGCAATGTGGTACGACGCCACCTCTGCCGTCTCGGTCCTGGAGGATCCGACGTCGAGCAATGTCGTCGGCAAGATCGGCTACGCCAAGGCGCCGAGCGAAGCCAAGGGTGACAACGGCTGGCTCTACTCCTGGGCCCTCGGAATCCCGAAGACCTCGGAAAATCCGGACGACGCATGGAAGTTCGTATCGTGGATGACCAGTAAGGAATACCTGAACAAGGTAGGCAACGAACTCGGATGGGAACGTGTGCCTCCCGGAAGTCGACTGTCCACCTACGAAATTCCCGAGTACAAGGAAGCATCGGAAGCGTACGGCCAGGTGACGTTGGATTCGATCAACGGCGCCGATCCGAACAATCCGACCGTCGACCCCGTTCCCTAAACCGGAGTGCAGTTCTTGACCATTCCTGAGTTCCAGGATCTCGGAACTCGCGTCAGTCAGCAGATCAGTGCAGCAGTGGCAGGACGAATCAGCGTCCAGGACGCGCTTGCTCAAGCGCAGCAGTACGCCGAAGTGGTCGGCAAGACGTACCAGGAGGGCCAGGGATGACCACCACCGAAACGAGGTCGGCAGACGCCGATTCCGAAGAATTCGTACCGAGGCCGAGGACCGTCTCCAAGGCGGAGGGGTGGCGTCGTCGCGGCCCGCTGCTGCCGGCGATGGTGTTCGCGATCGTCGTCACGCAGATTCCGTTCTTGTTCACGCTCTACTATTCGACCCAGTCCTGGAATCTCGTCCGGCCAGGTTCGCGAGAGTTAAATTGGCTCAACAACTACGTCGACGTGTTCCGAGACAGCCAGTTCCGTGAGGTCGCACTCAACACCGTGATCATGATCGTCGGGACCGTTATCGTCTCGGTGATCCTGGGGTTGTTCCTGGCGTTGCTGCTGGATCGTAAGCTCATCGGACGCAGCCTGATTCGCACGTTGCTGATCACCCCATTCCTGATCACCCCCGTTGCAGGTGCACTGATCTGGAAGACCACGATGTTCGACCCGGTCTTCGGGCTGATCAACTTCGTGCTCAGTCCGTTCGGAGTGGACCAGATCGACTGGGTCTCGCGGTTCCCGTTGCCCGCGGTGATGGCCAACCTGATCTGGCAGTGGACACCGTTCATGATGCTGCTGATCCTGGCCGGCCTCCAGTCGATGCCGAAAGACATCTCCGAGGCGGCCCGAGTCGACGGCGCAGGGCCGGTCGCACTCTTCCGTGAACTGACGTTCCCGCACTTGCGACGTTTCATCGAACTCGGTGCCGTCCTCGGCGCGATCTACCTCGTCAACACGTTCGACGCCGTGTACATGATGACTTCGGGTGGTCCAGGCGTCGCATCGGCGAACTTGCCGTTCTACATCTATCAGCGTGCGTTCCTCGGCTTCGACATCGGCCAGGCCGCAGCCATGGGTGTCGTCACCGTGGTGGCCACCATCATCGTCAGCACCTTGGCTTTGAGACTGATCTTCAAGAGCTTCAGTGGAAACGAGGAGGCGGCGTGATGAGTACCGCGACCACCAGCAAGACCAAGAAATCAGCACCGCAGACATCCGACGGCGTGACGATCAAACGCCGCAGCAACTGGGGACCGGGAACCATCTGGTCCGTCGTGGCATGGGTCGCGGGCATCGTGTTCTTCTTCCCGGTGCTGTGGATGGTTCTGACCGGGTTCAAACAGGAGGCCGATGCCTACTCCGACCCACCGAAACTGTTCTTCACTCCGACGCTCGATCAGTACCGAGGGGTACTGGAGAGCGGCATCGGCACCGCGTTGCTCAACTCGGCGTTTGCGACGATCGTTTCGACACTTCTCGTTCTGCTTCTCGGTGTTCCCGCTGCCTTCGCTCTCTCGCTTCGTCCGGTGAAGAAGACGAAGGACGTGCTGTTCTTCTTCATCTCCACCAAGATGCTCCCGGTCGTCGCGGCGATCGTGCCCCTGTATGTCATCGTCGGCGATATCGGGATGCTGGACAACATCTGGACGCTGGTGGTTCTCTACACCGCAATGAATCTCCCGATCGCGGTGTGGATGATGCGTTCGTTCTTCCTCGAGGTGCCGAGCGAACTGCTCGAAGCGGCGAGCATGGACGGTGCGTCACTGTGGACCTCGGTCCGCGAGGTGATCCTTCCTCTCGTGTCACCCGGCATCGCGGCGACGTCGCTGATCTGCGTGATCTTCTCGTGGAACGAATTCTTCTTCGCCGTCAACCTCACTGCCGTTCAGGCCCAGACGATTCCGGTCTACCTCGTCGGCTTCATCACCGGACAGGGCCTGTACTGGGCCCAGTTGTCCGCGGCTGCGACGTTCGCAGCACTCCCCGTCGTCCTTGCCGGATGGTTTGCGCAGAACAAGCTCGTGCGCGGGCTGTCGTTCGGCGCCATCAAGTAACTCGGCCTTTCGAAACTCAGGAGAAACAAGTCATGGCTGCAATCACGTACAAGAAGGCATCCTGCGTCTACGAAGGTGCCGACAAGCTCGCTGTCGATTCGCTCGACCTCGACATCCAGGACGGTGAATTCGTCGTCCTCGTCGGACCGTCCGGCTCCGGCAAGTCCACCGCGCTGCGCATGCTCGCCGGGCTGGAGGAAATCGACGGTGGTGCAATCGAAATCGGAGGGAAGAACATGGTCGGCGTCCCGTCGAAGGACCGCGACATCGCCATGGTCTTTCAGAACTATGCCCTCTACCCGAACAAGACCGTCGGGGAGAACATGGGATTCGCGCTGAAGATGCGCGGGGTGCCCCTCGAGGAGCGCAAGCAGAAAGTGGCCGAGGCCGCGAAGATTCTCGACCTCACCGAGTACCTCGACCGCAAGCCCGGCAAGCTCTCCGGCGGCCAGCGGCAGCGAGTTGCCATGGGCCGCGCCATCGTTCGTGAACCTCAGGTGTTCTGCATGGACGAACCGCTGAGCAACCTCGACGCGAAGCTGCGCGTGCAGACGCGTACTCAGATCGCGGCGCTGCAGCGCAGGCTCGGCACCACCACCGTCTACGTCACCCACGACCAGGTCGAGGCCATGACGATGGGGGACCGGGTCGCAGTGTTGCGCGGCGGCAAGCTGCAGCAGTTCGCAAGTCCGACGGATCTGTACGACAATCCGGTCAATGCGTTCGTCGCCGGCTTCATCGGCTCACCGGCCATGAACTTGATGACGGTGCCCATCGGCTCCGGTGGAGTCCAGATCGGAAAGTTCCTGCTTCCGCTCGAGCGCGATGAACTCACCAAGCTTGCGAGCCTGGGGCTCGACGAGGTGACGGTCGGGCTACGCCCCGAGCAGCTCGGCATCGTCCAGGGCGGCGGTGAGGGCTTCGAGGGGAAGGTCGATCTCATCGAGGAGCTCGGCAGCGAGTCGTACCTGTATGCGCATCTGGACGATCCCAAGGTGAAGGGTCTCGACGGTGGTCCGGTCTCGCTCGTTGCTCGGTCCGCGGTACGTGCTCCGGCGAAGATCGGCGAGAGTATCGGCCTGACGCGACTCGACGGCGCGATTCACCTGTTCCACCCGGAGTCCGGCGAACGGATCTGAGCGGGAAGTTTTCGGTGGGGGCTCCGCCCCCAGTGGCGCGGTTGAGTGCACTCTGGTGCGCTCAACCGCGCCACTGGGCCGAAGGCCTGCAGCTGACACCCGGGCCGACTGGCGTTCATGCCCCCATCCGGGGGTAGCGCGGCCGCAACCGGGGTCAATACCGTGGTCGGTCAGTGAGATGTGCGCCACAGCGAGGAGTGACCATGACGGACGGAACAGCATTCGCGAGGTTCAAGCAGGCCCGGGACACGCTGCAGAGCGCCCACGGCGACTACGACACCGCGTTGGCGAAGTTCGAATGGCCCACGTTCGAGGGCAAGTTCAACTGGGCGATCGACTGGTTCGACGCGTTCGCGCGCGGCAACGACGGAACTGCCCTGTGGATCGTCGAGGAAGACGGCTCGGAGGCGAAGTACAGCTTCGACGACATGTCCCGACGCTCGGACCAGGTGGCCCGCTGGCTCGAAGGCCTCGGGATCGGTCGCGGCGACTCCGTCGTGCTGATGCTCGGCAACCAGGTCGAGCTGTGGGAATCGATGCTGGCAGTCATGAAGCTCGGGGCCGTGCTGATGCCGACGACAACCGCCATCGGCTCCGCCGACCTCACCGATCGCATCGAGCGGGGGCGAGCGAAAGCCGTCATCGCCAATCCCGTGGATGCGCCGAAATTCGACGACGTTCCCGGTGACTATCTGAAGATTTCCGTCGGCGACGTCCCCGGATGGACCGACTTCCATGCCGCATACGACGTGCAGGATGCGCGGCCGTTCGAGGCTGTCACGTCGCCCGCGGATCGTCTGCTCCTCTACTTCACTTCGGGAACGACGAGCAAGCCGAAGCTCGTCGAGCACACTCAGGTTTCCTACCCCGTTGGCCACCTGAGCACCATGTACTTCCTCGGACTCCAGCCGGGGGACGTGCACCTCAACATCAGTTCACCCGGCTGGGCGAAGCACGCGTGGAGTTGCTTCTTTGCGCCGTGGATCGCCGAGGCCACGATATTCATCTACAACTACACCCGTTTCGACGCCAAAGCCCTTCTCGGCCAGATCCGCCGCGCCGAAGTTACGACATTCTGCGCACCACCGACTGTGTGGCGCATGCTGATTCAGGCCGACATCT
The DNA here is from genome assembly GCF_001647195.1 of Rhodococcus sp. EPR-157. Lineage (GTDB taxonomy): Bacteria > Actinomycetota > Actinomycetes > Mycobacteriales > Mycobacteriaceae > Rhodococcoides. The sequence goes on from NZ_LVCV01000175.1 coordinate 5,666, forward strand.
CCGGCGGCGGGGGTGCTCTGCGGGAAGCAATCGGAGCAGGTGAACCCCTGAACCCCGAGGTGATCTCGCACGTGCAGAGGGAGTGGGGACTGAACATCCGCGACGGGTTCGGCCAAACGGAAACCACTGCGCTCGTGGCCAATACGCCCGGTTCGGAGCTGAAGTTCGGATCGATGGGTCGCCCCCTCCCTGGTGTCCCCGTCGTCATCATCGATCCGGTGACCGGCTTGGAAGCCGACGAGGGCGAAATTTGCCTTGATCTGGCGAAGAATCCGTACAACCTGATGACGGGATATCTTGGCGATCCAGCACGTAACTCGGAAGTGATGTCAGGCGGGTACTACCACACCGGCGACGTCGCTTCCCGCGACGAGCGTGGCTACATCACCTACGTGGGCCGCACCGACGACGTCTTCAAGGCGTCGGACTACAAGGTCTCGCCGTTCGAACTGGAAAGCGTGTTGATCGAGCACCCGGCGGTGGCGGAGGCTGCCGTCGTACCCGCTCCCGACGAGACTCGCCTCGCAGTTCCGAAAGCATACGTCGCGCTTGCTGCGGGCTGGGAACCGAACGAGGACACCGCGTTCGAAATATTGAAGTACGCGCGCGAGCATCTGGCGCCGTACCTGCGGGTGCGCCGAATCGAGTTCTTCGAGTTGCCGAAGACCATCTCGGGCAAGATTCGACGGGTGGAACTGCGGGCGCGCGAGGATTCCGGTGAGGTGCTGTCCGGGGAGTGGCGGGACGATCAGTTCGCGGGGTTGAAGTAGGACGGGACAGTGCGCTCGAGAAACGGCTGCACGACGCCCAACACTTCCGCGCTCGCGGCGGGCGTCGTGGAATGGTCGAATCCCGCGATGAGATGGAACTCGGAGTGGGGGACCAGCCGAGCCGCTGATCGCGAATCACCGAGCCTGGTGTGGTCCTCCGAGCCGACGTAGAACAGGCTGGGCATGTCGAACTGTTCGAGAGCGCTGTCCGACAGCCCGGGCTCGAGGTCGGATGCGCGGAAGTACGCCGCCATCGCATCGGAGTCGTTGGCGGAGAACACTGCTCGGGTTGCGGCGTCGACCGGGAACAGTCGGTGGTTGTTCCACTCGTCGAGGAACCCTCCCATTCCGCGCTCCGCGAGCACGTCCGCGCATCCCGGGAAGAAGAGCCGATCGAACGCACCGCGCTGCGGGCCGTGGGAACCACCGCCGACGACGAGGCTGTTGATCCTCTCCGGTGCCCGGGCAGCCAGTGTCAATCCGGCCCGACCCCCGTACGAGTAGCCCCAGTAGTCGGCGCTGAACACACCGACTGCATCGAGCACCGCAACGAGATCCCCGACGATCGACTCCATTCGGTACGCCGCGACATGGTGCGGCTTGTCGCTGCGGCCGTGGCCACGCATGTCGAGGAGAATCAGCGTGCGCGACGGACGCAGTGCTCTGACGTACCCGTACGTCCGCCAGATCGTGTGCGTCAGCAAACTGCCATGCACCAGAAGGAGGGGCGGACCCGAACCCACGACCTGAAATGCGATCCGAGTGCCGTCGTCGGGGTTCACTGCGTAGTCCACGACAGCGATTATCGCAGCTCGAACGCGGCGACTGCGGCTTCGGCGGTGTAGTAGAAGCGCGTCGAGTCGAACCGGCCACCGACACCGAAGCGAATGAGCCGATCCTTGATCGGGCCCTTCATCTCGGCGAAGACCAACCGTATCCCTCGATCTCGCAGGAATCGGTCCAGGTCGACCAGCTCGTCGACGGCGGTCGTGTCGAGTCCGGTGATGGGCTCGGCCGCGATGACGACCCACTCGACAGGTGTCGGGGCGTTGTCGACGATCGAGCGTACGTATTGATCGAAGATCTCACCGTTGGCGAAGAACAGCGGGGCGTCGAATCGGAGCATGACGAGTCCGGGGATGCGGTGGCCGTCGGGATGGCGTTGGATGTCGTGGAATCCCGGGCGGTGCTGCGTACGAACGAGTTCCGTGCGGTACGGCTGCCATGCGCGAGCCACGACGGCGATGAAGGACAGCCCGATTGCGACGAGAATACCCTCCAGTACCCCGACGAGCGCGACCCCGAGGAACGCAGCTGCACCGGTGGCGAATTCGATGCGACTCATGTGCCACATTCGCACTGTCCCGCTCACGTCGACGAGCGAAGTGGCCGCCACGATCACCACCGCCCCGAGCGCCGCATCAGGCAAATATGCAGTGACACCGGGAGCGACGAGCACGAAGGCGAGGACCGCGAGCGCGCCCACCACACCGGTCAGTTGTGTTCGCGCGCCGTTCTGTTCGGCTACCGGCGTGCGTGATCCGCTGGCGGAGATGGGGAAACCGCCGAACAATCCGCCGGCGACGTTTGCGACGCCGATCGCCTTCATCTCGGTGCTGCCGTCCACATCGTCACCACGCCTCGCTGCGAACGTGCGGGAGAGAACTCCTGTGTCGGCGAATGCGATGAGGGCGATGGCCGCAGCCGGTCCGATCAACTTGCCTACGTCTACCCAGTCGACACCGCCGAACGAGGGCAGCGGCAACCCTGTCGGCAATGCGCCGACCATGTCGATTCGGTCGGTGAGATCCAGCGCAGCGGACGCAACGATCGCACCGACCACCGCAACCAGTACCCCAGGGACACGGGGAATCCAACGACGAAATGCGACGATGACGGCAATCGAGCCGATACCCACCGCCGCTGCGACAGGGTCGACGCTGCCCCGCACGACCGATCGCGCGGTCTGCTCGATCTGTCCGAGAAGGCCGCTCGCATCGACCGAGAATCCGAGCAGCTTGGGACATTGCCCGACGATGACCACGAGTGCGATCGCGTTCAGGTATCCGAGTCGAATGGGCTTCGACAACAGCGCGGTGACGAAGCCCAGCCGTAGGAAACCGCCGGCCAGCAGGATGATGCCGACAAGGACGCCGAGGACTCCCGCCAGGGCCAGGGCGCTCGCCGGATCGTCGGTGACGGCCAGCGGCACGATCGCTGCGGCGATGAGAGGGGCCAGCGACGAATCCGGACCGAGGACGAGGATCTTCGACGGCCCGACGAGTGCATATGCGAGGAGCGGCACGATCGTCGCGTACAGGCCTGCGTACGCGGGCAACCCGGCTGCCTGTGCGTACCCCATTCCCGCCGGGATCAGCAGGGCCGTGAGAACGAGGCCCGCTGTGATGTCGTTGCGCAACCATTCCCGGCGGTAGGCGCGCGCTGTTGCGATACCCGGCAGTCGACCGAGACCGCTCGTCCAGGACATACGTTGCAGTATCGACCTCACAGCGGGACGACGTCCAGACCGGGGTGTGCGAAGTGCGTCAGAGCTCGATCCACCGCGTCGGATGCAGTTCGCGCAGGAACGGTAGGTCGTGGCTGGCGACGACGAGTGCGCCCTCGTAGCTCGACAGCGCTTCGGTCAGATGTGCCTTGCTGACGAGATCGAGATTGTTGGTGGGCTCGTCGAGCAGCAGCAGGCGAGGGGCCGGTTCGGCCAACAGAATGCGCGCCAACGCCGCACGTAATCGCTCACCTCCCGACAACGTCGATACGACGGCGTCCGCATCGGCGCCACGAAAGAGAAATCGAGCGAGCTGAGCCCGAATCTGCTCGTTCGACGCAGTTTCCGCGACGTCGGCGACATTTTCGGCGACGGTGCGTGATTCATCGAAGACATCGAGTCGTTGTGGAAGGTAGCGCCACGGCACGGCCGGGCCCGACGCGTCTATCTTGCCGAGCAGTGTCGTTTTTCCGCTTCCGTTCGGTCCGATCAGTGCAATCCGTTCGGGCCCGACGATCTCGAGGTCCTCGACGCGAACAACCGTCTGTCCCTCATGGACTTTCGTGGCCGGCAGCGCGACGCGTATCTCTCGATCGTCGCGCAACCGCTCCTCGGCCGCGGCAAGCACATCATGAGCGTCGTCGACCTTCTCGAGGTGGGTGTTTCGCAGCTTGCCCGCCGAGACCTGCGCGGCTCTCTTGCGCTTGCCCATGATGATCTTGGGCTCACGCTTCTGCTCGTTCATCTTGTTTCCGTACCGGGCTCGACGGTCGATCTTGGTCCTCGCCTCGACCAGCTCCCGCTCTTGCTTGCGCACATCGTTTTTCGCGTCGTTCAATGCAGCCCGGGCAGCCTCCTGCTCCGCGTCGATGATTGCTCGATAGTGGGTGTAGTTCCCGCCGAACATCCGCAAGCGCGTCGGACCGTCGCGGTGCGCTCTGAGTTCGGCGATGTTGTCCATGGCGTCGAGAAGTTCCCGGTCGTGACTGGTGACGATCAGTACACCTCGAAACGCGTCGATCGCCTGATAGAGGCGTGCGCGCGCGTGTAGATCGAGGTTGTTGGTCGGCTCGTCGAGCAGCAGGACATCGGGTTCGGCCAACAGTTCCGTAGTCAGCGCGAGCAGCATCGTTTCGCCGCCGGACAGCGTTCCGAGAACTCGATCGAGATCGGCAGGCTCGGCGACGAGATTGCCGAGCCCGAGCTTGTCGAGCAATGCAACGGCGCGTTCCTCGACATCCCATTGTGTCCCGACTGTAGCGAAGTCACTCTCGGTCGATCGACCGGATTCGATGCGGTGCAGCGACTCTCGAAGCTCGCGAAGGCGAAGGATCTCGTCGACGCGCCTACCCGGTCGCAGCGCGACATCCTGCGGCAGGTAGCCGAGGGTGCCGGGAATCGTGATCGACCCGCGCGTCGGCGACAACTCACCGACGACGAGTTTCAACAGCGTCGACTTGCCGGTACCGTTCGATCCGACCAGACCTGTTGCACCGGTGGGAAATACGGCATCGAGGTTGTCGAATGCCGGACTGCCGTCCGGCCAGGTGAAGTGCAGACCGGAAATGGACAGGGATGGTGAAGTAGACATGGTTGCTCCAGAGGGGTGCGTGTGTGGGCGCGGGAACCTCTAGAGGAGCAACGGCCTCTCCGAATCTGTCGACGACAAGGTAGATCTCAGACTAAGCGGGATCACCGGCAGCACGCAACCGATTTACGACGTCGGCCCCTTCTTGCGAAGGTCGTCGACCTTCGTCATCGCCTCGCGCAGCTCGCCCAGCCAGTCCTGTGTGTGCTCGCCGACGAGTTTGACCGCCCACGACAGTGCGTCTGCACGCGATCGCGCAACGCCCGCGTCGACGAGAGTGTCGAGCACCTTCCGTTCCGGTTGGCGCAGTCGCGTCATGACCGGGACAGCGAGGTGCGTGAACAGAACTGCCTCACCGTCGACAGACACTCCCCACGCGACCTTGCGGCCGTAGCGGGCCTCGGCCTCGTCGGCGATCTGCATTCTGTCCTGACGCGTGGTCTCACGGAATCGAGCGATCCGGCCCTCGGTTGCCGCGGATCCCTCGTCGTCGCCGGTGGGCAATTCGCCGATCACGACAATCTCTTCGCGGTCCACCTCGACAGTGGCTGCGCCGGTGAACCAATTCTCGGGAAGCCTGCCGCCGAACCACTCGGGCGCATCCGACGCGTCGGGTACGTCGGCCTGCTGCCATCCGCCTGGTCTTCCGAATTTTCTCATGACTACTCCTTCAGGTTGTCTGATTACATGATTACACCGTTGTTCAGGACTTCGCCACGAGTCAGGCATGATCGGACGGGTGCGCACATCGAAGAAGACGGTTTCCGCCCTCGTCGCCGTAGGGACGCTGGTCCTGGCAGGCTGCGGAGACGACGGCCCGCCTGAACCGCAGACCACCGCCGAGCAGTTCGTCGACGCGATCAACAGCGGCTCTGCAGACGCTGCGGCCGCGCTGACCACCGACCCGGCAGCTGCGTCCGCAGCCTTGGCTGGGCTGTACGACGGGTTGAGCGCAAGCGGAACCGTCACGGCGACTCCCGACTTCGCCGTCGAATCGGCCTCGGACGAGGGCGGATCGGTGACGCTGGATGCCACCTGGCGTTTCTCGACGACGACGGACGGGACGGAGGAGCCCGACGGTGAGCCGAAGCAGTGGCAGTACGACACCACGGCCACCGCGACCGAAACCGATCAGGGTTGGCGGATCAACTGGGACCCGGCCGTGCTCGCGCCTGGTCTCGCCGCCGACTCGACTGTCCGCTACGTCTCGACCGATGCGCTCGTGACACCCAAAGTGTTCGACCGGGCCGGCGCAGAGCTCATGTCGCAGCAGGTCGTCACACTCGTCAACGTCGATTCGAGAGCCGATCCCGCCGTAGTGGCGTCGTTCCTCACACCGATCGTCCCGACGATCACAGCCCAATCCATTGCCGCCGATCAGGCGCAGTCGCAAGGCAACACGGTCACACTCGTCTCGCTTCGGCAGTCGGACCTCGACCCGATCGCCGCCGAACTCACGTCGGTGCCCGGTGTCACGCTCGCCCCGCAGACTCGCTTGCTGACGACCGACCGTGCCCTCGCCTCGCCCGCGCTCACCGGCATCACCGAGCTCTGGCAATCCCAGCTCGACGAAAACAAGGGCTGGGCGATCCAGTCGCTGAAAGCGGACGGATCCGTCGATCAGCTGGCCGGGATCGACGCGAGCCCTGCACCCGACATCGCCACCACACTCGACAGTGGGCTGCAGATCAAAGCCGAGAACGCGCTTGCATCGCTTCCGCAGCAGTCGGCGATCGTCGCACTGCAGCCGTCCACCGGCAACGTGTTGGCCGTCGCGCAGAACTCGGCGGCAGACGCCGAGGGCCCCATCGCCCTCACCGGTCTGTACCCTCCGGGTTCGACATTCAAGACCGTCACCACGTCCGCTGCGCTCGAAGCGGGCATCGCCACACCGGACACGATCCTGCCCTGCCCGGGCACCGAGAACATCGAAGGTCGTCAGATCCCGAACGACGACAACTTCGATCTCGGCGACGTTCCGCTGCACACCGCCTTTGCGCGCTCGTGCAACACGACGATGGGTCGCCTCGGCGTCGGCCTCCCGGCGGACGCGCTACAGCTGACCGCACAGCAGTACGGCCTCGGCGTCGACTACGTGACACCGGGTCTGACGACGGTCACCGGCAGCGTGCCCGTCGCCGACACTCCCGCGGCGCGTGTAGAAGCAGCGATCGGACAGGGGCAGGTGACGGCTTCACCGTTCGGGATGGCGCTGGTGGCGTCCTCGATCGCCGGCGGTTCACTGAAAGCTCCGACCCTCGTCAGCGGGCAGCCCGGTGTCGCCGACGTGACGCCTGCGCCCGTCGATGCAACAGTCGCCGAGCAGGTCAAGACCATGATGCGCGAGACCGTGACGGGTGGAACCGCTACCCAGCTTCAGGACATCCCGGGATTGCTCGGCAAGACCGGAACCGCCGAATTCGGTCCGAACAACGAGGGGGCGCACGGCTGGTTCGTCGGCATTCAAGGGGATCTGGCGTTCGCCGTCTTCGTCGCGGGTGGGCAGAGTTCAGCGCCCGCCCTCGAAGCGGCGGGCCGGTTCTTGCGGTAGCTCCACCTGGCCGCGCAGGTTGCAGCGAGTGCGCGGGTTGCAACGCGTGCCTGGGCTGGAACGTGCGCGTTCAGCCGCGGTGGTGACCGAATGAGTCGTTCGGGGTTCGGGGTTCGGCGCGCAGGTTGCAGCGAGTGCGCAGGTTGCAGCGAGTGCGCGGGTTGCAACGCGTGCCTGGGCTGGAACGTGCGCGTTCAGCCGCGGTGGTGACCGAATGAGTCGTTCGCTGCGGTCCTGACCTGGCCGCGCAGGTTGCAGCGAGTGCGCGGGTTGCAACGCGTGCCTGGGCTGGAACGTGCGCGTTCGTGGCCCACACGGACGCCGCGTAGCGAAATCGTGACCGTAGCGTGTGAATACCGTGCTTGTTACTCGTGTGACTACAGTGAATATTGTGACTCATGAGTTCCATGGGGAGGCCGGTTGTACGCCGGATTCGTGGTCGTTACGTGGTCGCCCTGGGGGCCAGCCTTGTGCTGACGTCGACGGTCGCATTCTGGACCATCGACGACTCGAAGAGTGAGGCCGAGGGAGTCGTCGACGACTTCGTCGCAGCCCTCAACGAGCACGACATCCAAGCAGCTGCCGCGCTGACGACGTACCCCAACGCCGCTGCAGCAAGTCTGACTCAGATGTTCGACGGACTGTCGGCGAACGGTGCGTCGACGGGAGACTTCGAACTCGGGCAGTTCATCGATCTCTCGGGCGAATCCGGGTTCTTCACCGTCGACAGTGGGTGGAATTTCGGGGAAGGTAAGGACTGGAACTACTCGACCCGCGGGACGGCGAAGAAGCTGAGTGTCGGGTGGCGAATCGCTTGGGAACCAGACGTTCTCGCACCAGACCTACCTCCGGGCGGAAGCGTGCGGTACGTACGTACCGATGCTGCGCCACCGTTGGTGTTCGACTCGACGCAGAACGTGCTGATGAACGAGCGAACGATCAACGCGATCCTTCTCGATCCAGCACAGATGCCGGACCCAGCGGCGTCTGCGGGACAGCTCGCCGATGTCATCGATGTCGTCGCACCGCTGATCACCGCGGACACGCTGCTGTCCGACCTCGCGGCGTCGCCGGGCAGCTCGATCCTCGCTGTCAACCTGCGCGACGACGACTTCGCCGTCCTCGAGGACGACCTGCGGGCCATTCCGGGCGTGGTCGTCGCGCAGACCCCGAAGTTGATTGCAGGCGACCGGCGAATCACGTCTCCGCTGCTCGACTCACTTCGAAATGCGTGGCAGCAAAACCGCGATGCCACCGCGGGCTGGGCCGTGGACGTGATCGGACCAGACGGATCGCTGACGCGCCAGGCAGGTTTCCAGGGCCCGGGCGGTCCCGACCTGCACGCAACACTCGATCCTCGAATTCAACTGGCCGCGGAAGAAGCTGTCGTCAGCGTCGGCACGCCGGCCTCTATCGTTGCAATCGTCCCGTCGACAGGAGCGATCGTCGCTGCAGCGCAGAACAGCTACGCCAACGAACAAGGTCAGATCGCATTCTCGGCCATGTATCCGGCTGGGTCGGCAACCGATCTGCTCGCCGTCGACGGCATCGACGCCACGGCACTCGGTCTCGGCGTGAACTACTCGATGCCGGGGCTCGACGCCTTCACCGGACAACTCCCATCCGGAAGTGCCGAGATCGACCGGTTCCGGACGGTCGGACATGAAACGTCCGAGGCAGCCGTGACACCGTTCGGACTTGCGCAGATGGGCGCAGCGGTGTCCCGCGGCAGCGCTCCACTCCCATCGATCGTCGCAGGACAGACAGCGGTGGCCGACAAAGAGACGTCGTCGATCCCCCCGGATGCATTGGCGCGACTACGCGAAATGTTCCAGCGCTCAGCACACGACGAGGGCCTCGACGCCTACGACGGCCTCACTGGTTTCGCCGGAAACAGCGGCGACGACCGCTGGTTCATCGCCAACCGAGGTGACCTCGCCTTCGCCGTCTACATCGAGGACGCCGACGGAACAGACCAGGCCGTGAAGATGAGCACCCGGTTGCTCAGCGAAATGGACTCGGGCAGCAACGAATAGCACCGGCGACAAGCACGCGGCCAACGCGGGTCACTCCCTAGGCTGCGCTCCTGCTCCCCCCGCGGGTCACTCCGCAGGCTGCGCTCCCGGTAGCTTTGTTCTCTGTGACTGCGCTCGAATTCGGACTCCTCGTCGTCGCCGGCTATTTCGCCGGCCTCGTCGGGTTCGTCACCGGTCTCGCATCGCTGGTGTCCTATCCGGCTTTGTTGGCCGCGGGTGTACCGCCAGTGGCGGCGAATGTCACGAACACGGTTGCTTTGGTGGCTGCCGGCGTCGGGGCGACGACCAAGGCGTCGAGCGAAATCGCCAAGGGCGGAAGACAGCTGATCCGATTCGCGATCGTGTCGGCCTTGGGTGGTCTTGCCGGCGCGATTCTGCTGTTGGTCGCGCCGGAAGGTTCGTTCGAGGCGGTCGTCCCATACCTTGTCGCTTTCGCGGCCGTCGCTTTGCTGCTGCAGCCGCGCATCCGAAATCTGGCGGGTGACAAAGAATTCCCGACGCTCTATCCCATCTCGCTGTTCTTCGTCGCGATCTACGGTGGCTACTTCGGTGCAGGAGCCGGCGTGATCTTCCTTGCGCTGGGGCTGATCTGCACCTCGGACTCCATCTGGCGCGTGAGCGTCCTCAAGAGCTTCTTCCTCGGTATCGCCAATACCGTTGCCGCGATTATCTTTGCGTTCTCAGGTGACGTGAATTGGCTTGCGGCACTCGCTCTCGCGATCGGCGCCTTCGCGGGCGGCTACAGCGGGCCTCCCGTGGTGAAGGTCATTCCCCCGAAAGTCCTGCGTACCGCAGTCGGGATCATGGGCCTTGGATTGGCCGCCTGGTTGATGTGGAAATAGGGCCCTTATCGGACTCCGCTCATCATCTTCTTGATCCACGGTGTCACGGCCAACAGCACGACACCGACGGCAATCGATGCTCCACCGACACTGTAGAAGAACGGATCGGGGTTGTCTTCGTCGTAGAAGCCGGCCAGAGTGCCCGCCATCGCCGAACCCAACGCGATTGACAGGAAGAACAACGCCACCATCTGGGTGTGGAAGTTCTCCGGAGCGAGCTTGGTCGAGAGTGAAAGGCCGACCGGCGAGAGGAACAGTTCGGCGAACGTGAACAGCAGCAGGATGCCGACGAGGGCAAGCAACGGCATACTGCTTCCGGCGAGGGAAGGCACGAAGGCCAAGAACGCCAGACCCATGATGAACACGCCCGCTGCGAATTTCACCGGCGTCGACGGTTGCCGGTCCCCGAGCTTGGTCCACACTGCCGCGAACACACCAGCAAAGATGATGATGAAGACCGGATTGATGGATTGCACCCAGTTCGGCGGAAACTCCCAACCGAACAGGTTGCGGTCCAGACTGCTGTTCGCGATGAGTGGCACCGTGGTGAATTGCTGTTGAAAGAGGGACCAGAAGGCTGCGCTGGCGATGAACATCGGAATGAACGAGATGACCCGTCGACGTTCGATCTGCGTGATGCGTTTGCTGGACAGGATGAGCGCAAAGTAGCCGATGGCGGCGACGACCGTGACGCCGACGACGATATCGGACATGTTCGCCGCCGTGATGGCACCGAACACAGACAACAATGCGATGACGACGATTGCAACGACGGCGATACCGCCCCACTTGAGGCGCTCGCTCGAAGGCAACGGATTCGGTGGGACCGCTCCGACGCCGTGTAGGTGCTTTCGGCCGATCGTGTACTGGATGAGTCCGAGCGCCATGCCCACCGCGGCAAGTCCGAAACCTGCGTGGAAACCGGCTGTGTCCCAGGCCAACCCGGTAAGTAGTGGTCCGATGAAAGCGCCGAGGTTGATGCCCATGTAGAAGATGGAGAACCCCGCGTCGCGACGATTGTCCTTCTCGTCGTAGAGATCGCCGACCAGTGACGTCGCGTTGGCCTTGAGCCCGCCACTGCCGAAAGCGACGAGGACCAATCCCACTCCGACACCGAGGAATCCGGGCAAAACGGCCAAGGCGATATGGCCGAACATGATCATCACAGCGCTGTAGAACAGCGTGCGCTCGGACCCGAGAAGCCTGTCGGCGATCCATGCGCCGAGGATGGTGGAGAGGTAGACCGTGCCGCCGTAGGCGCCGACGATGGACGTCGCCGAGCTCTCGGAGATACCGAGTCCGCCGTCTGCGGTCGAGTAGTACAGGTAGTAGATGAGGATGCCTTGCATCCCGTAGAACGAGAATCGTTCCCACATCTCTACGCCGAAGAGGTTTGCCAGCGCGAACGGCTGCCCGAAGAACGCGGTGTCCTGCTTGCTCTGCACGTCGGTCATGAGAGAACTGTCCCAGACTTACGCCGCGAAATGGCGCAGATCAGGTCAGTTTTTCGTGGCAGGTAACAATCTTGCCAACCCTCGCCAGCCCAACAAGAACACCGCCAGAACAGTCGACGCGACGAGGATGAAGCTGACGGCCGTTCCTTGCCCGCTGACCACGCGCAAGACCATCCCGGCGACGACCGTGCATACCCACACGAGCACACCCGTCGGGAAGATCAGGTAGGCGTCGAACTTGTCCCGGTACAGCGCCCACGTCGCGGCCCAGCCGATGACTGCGCCGGTGACGAACGGCCATGCCGTGGTGGCGAGTCCGGCGACGACGTTTGCCTCGTCATGGCTTCGGCGGCCGATGGCGCAGAAGATCACGACCAACAGCAGATCGATGACGGCGGCGATGACGGTTCTGCGACTCACCGGTCCCACTCTAGTTCCTGACCGTTATGAATGTGCCGCCGCGTCAATCGAACTGACGCGACGGCACATTCACGTGGGACGGGGGATCAGGAAGCGAGTCCGGCTTCGATCTCGAGCGTCAAGGCGATCTTGTCGCCGACGACTGCGCCGCCGCCTTCGAGGGGCATGTCGATGCTGATGCCGAAGTCACGACGGTTGATCGTGGTGCTGGCTTCGAAGCCTGCGACCGGGCCTGCGCCCATGCCCGGGTTCACGCCGTTGAATTCGAGCTTCAGGTCGACGGACTTGGTGACGCCGTGGAGGGTGAAATCACCGGTCACAACGAAGTCGCTTCCGTCGGCCTTGACCGAGGTGGAGGTGAACGTTGCGGTCGGGAACTTCTCGACCTCGAAGAAGTCTGCAGTCTTGAGGTGGCCGTCGCGCTGCTCGTTGTCGGTGGTGATGGAGGCGACGTCGATCTCGGCGTTGACCGAGGGGGTGCCGTCCTCGGCGACCGTGATGGTGCCGCTGAAGGACTGGAAACGTCCGCGGACCTTGCTGACCACGAGGTGGCGCACGGAGAATCCGACGGTCGAGTGAGAGGGGTCGATGTTCCAGGTTCCTGCGGAGAGTTCGGGCAATGCAATGGCGGTGGTCATGACAACTCCTGATTGGTTGAAGGTTCAAGTTGCATACTACACAAACGGACCGGGGTCCGCATCTATTCCACGCCGTCGGTATAGTTCGGCCGGTATAGTTATTCGACCGTTCTGGAGGCGCTGCATGATCGAGATTCTGAATTCCGCCCAGCTTGCCCAGGCGAAGGAAACGGGAGCTCTCGTCGGCGGCATCCTCCAGTCGATGAAAGAGCGAACGGAAGTCGGCACCAATCTGCTGGACATCGACCGGTGGACCAAGGAAATGATCGTCGCCGCTGGAGCGACCTCCTGCTACGTCGACTACGCGCCGTCGTTCGGGCGTGGTCCCTTCGGGCACTACATCTGCACCGGCGTAAACGACGCCGTGCTCCACGGGCTGCCACGCGACTACGAGCTCGCCGACGGTGACCTTCTGTCACTCGACCTCGCGGTAGTCCTGGGAGGTGTCGCCGCGGACTCCGCGATCTCCTTCATCGTCGGCGAAAGCAAGCCCGAGGAGAGCGTCGCACTGATCGACGCAACCGAACGTGCCTTGGCAGCTGGAATCGCTGCCGCCGGACCAGGCGCTCGTAGGGGCGACATCGCGTATGCCATCGGCTCCGTCCTGAGCGCGGCGGGCTATCCGATCAACACCGAGTTCGGCGGCCATGGCATCGGGTCGACGATGCACCAGGACCCCCATGTCTCGAACACCGGGCGGGCGGGCCGCGGGTACACACTTCGGCCGGGTCTGATGCTGGCCCTGGAGCCGTGGGTGATGGCCGACACCGCCGAACTCGTCACCGACGACGACGGCTGGACCCTCCGAAGTGCTACCGGATGCCGGACCGCGCACAGTGAGCACACCGTTGCCATCACCGATCACGGGGCCGAGATCATGACTCTGGCTAACTAGCTCGTGCGTCCCTTGTGACCGAACGGCTGATTCGGTCACCAAGCGTGAGCGAACGACTCATTCGGTCACTCTGAGTGACCCAAGTAGTCATTCGGTCACTCAGAGGGGTGCGCAGACCGACCGCTTCACGCCGGCTCGGGATCCGTCTTGTCGATTCCCGGCTGCTGCGGGTCCCGCTGAACGCCACCATCCCGCTGAACTCCGCTGTCTCCGCCGAGCTCGGTATCCGTGCGCGCTTCCTTGGCCTCGCGGTGGAGCTCCTTCGTTTCGCGCTGCTCGAACGCCAAGTCGTACTCGAGATCCTCGTGCCGATGGTTTCTGAACAGGACGAGGAAGACGATCCAGCCGACGATTGCGACGAGGATGAAGCTGACGGCCCGGTACACGAACGCGGCTGCGACGGCCTGGGATGCACTGATCGATGCGGCACTGGTGAGGAGCGCGATGAGGGTGGCGTCGACGACGACAAGCCCTCCCGGCGCCAACGGGACCGAACCGACGGCTTTGGCTGCGGCGAAGGCGAACAACAGGCCGGACAACCGTGGCTCGGCACCGACGGCGAGACACGCGACGCCGAGGCAGGCCACGTCCGCGAGTCGGTGGATCACGGACCAGGAGAGTGTGAGCCCTGCGTCGCGTTTGCCGAGCTGCACCGACTGAACCTGTTCGATGACCTCGTCGATTCGGTCCTGGCCAGCGTTGGGCGGCTGATTCCGGACATCGTTGACTTTGTGCAGCACCCACCGTGCGATGCTGCGGATCGACTGCGGGTGTTCGGAGATGTACCGCACGGCGAACACGATTGCGAGCACGCCCGCGATCGGTAGGACAAGGGTGAACGTATTGACCGAACCGCCGACCAGCAATGCGCCGCCGACACCGAGTACGGCCAATCCGGCCGCAGCGATGACGCCGGAGATCGCAAGCTGCCACGACGCCACGACTGGGCTCGCACCCCATCGCCTGGTCTCGCGGTAGGTGAACGCCGTCGAGAACACCTGGCCAGCGGGAAGGGTGAGGGACATCGCGGTGCTGCCGTAGATGACCGACAGTGATTTCGACTGCCGAACCCGCACGCCGCCGGCCTGGAGTAATTGCTTCTGAACACGGCCGAACGCACTGAGGGACACCGCCTGGGTGACGATGCACACTGCGAGCCATCCCCAGTGAATTTCGGTGAGCGCCTGCCACGACTCGTGCAAGCGCGGCCACAGATAGACGGTCTCGCCGACGAGCAGCGCAATCAGGGCAATCCCGGCAACCCACTTGAGCCAGCGGAGGCGGTTCCTGGTGCGAGGGCCGCCGGCCGCGTGCTCGGATCTGGGTTCGGCCACCATCACAGGGTAACCACAAAGCCCTTGCTCACTCCGCAGGCTCCGCTCGGACCTCCGGGGCATTCCGCAGGCTTCGCTACCGGCCTCAGGGGTGCTCGACGGGCCAGGCGAGATGGGTGAGCCTGCGTCGGCCACGGAGTTGCACCCGATCGCCCAGCTCCCAGTGCTCCTGCTCTTCGTCGCTGGCGAAGTACAGAGCGGACGTCGAAGCCAACACGCGGCCCGGACGCAGTTTGGACAACTCCGTCAATCGTGATGCTTCGTTGACGGGATCGCCGATGACCGTGTATTCGAACCGCTCCTTCGCTCCGATGTTTCCGGCGACCGCGAGGCCAGCGGAAACGCCGATGCCGATGTCGAGTCCGGTGATGTCGTCGAGAGCGAACCGCAGGTCACGGGCTGCAGCGAGCGCTGCTGTCGGCGCATCGGGACGATCGAGCGGCGCACCGAAGATGGCGAGGGCAGCGTCGCCCATGAACTTGTTGACGAAACCGTGGTGCTTGTCGATGACGTCGACGACCACTCGAAAGAACTCGTTGAGGAGGACGACGACCTCTCCCGGCGGACGCTCGGATGCCGTCGCGGTCGAACCGACCATGTCGACGAACAGCACCGCGACGAAGCGGGTTTCGCCACCTAATTCGGTACCGAATTGCAATGCGCGGCGCGCCACGTCCTCGCCCACATGCTGGCCGAACAGTTCGCGCAGAACCCGTCGCTCGGCGGATTCCTCCATCATTCGGTTGAAGCCGACCTGCAGGCGGCCGATCTCGCTGCCATCGAAAACGTCGACCTCGACGTCGTTGTCGCCGCGCTGGACACGCTCGATGGCGCGACGCAGTTGGCGGATCGGATCGGAGATTTGGCTCGCGGTGAGCATGGACAGAATGAAGGCCTGCCCGATCGCCAGAACACTGAGCAGGATGATCGCGATGGCGAGCGAGTCGGTGGAGAAGACGAGATCGGTTGTCAGCTGGGTCGCACACAGCAAGATGATTCCGATGACGGGCATCAGTGTGCCCAAGCCCCAGGTCATTGCCATTCTGGTGCCTACGCCCGGCGTCATGGTCCGGTCGAAGCGACCCTCGCTGAGAGCCATGGCCGCGACGGGACGCAGGATCCGTTCACCGAGCATGTAGGTGAAGCCGAACGTCACGGTCGCGGCCATGACGACGGTGACGATGACGGCTATCGCCAGCGACGGCATGTCGGTCACGGTGAGTACGACGAACAGGACGCCGCCGATTATCCACAGGACGAGGTGCACGATGGCCTGACGCAGCGGCGCATGCAGCGTCGCCATCTGCTCCCGACGAGTCGGGGGACCACCGCGCAGTTGCCAACGGATGACCGATCGCAGCATCCGTGCCGCGTAGTAGAGGCTGACGGCGCCTGCGAAGACCAAGTACGCGCCGAAGATGTAGACGTTGCGAACCCGATCCGCGACGATCGATTGCGATTCTTCGATGGGAAGTCCGTAGCGCACGAACGCGAACACGAGCACCGCGCCGAAGAGATTCGACAGCAGCATGGAAAGCATATAGAGCGGCCAGCGACTCTTCAGAGTGAGCGAGACCGCTCTCAAAGATGCCAGCACAGGTTAAATTTACCGGGTGACCGAACGCGAGCCGCAGGCAGAAGCGTCAAACGCACTTTCGGGGGCATTCGAGGGGCGTTCGTCGGCCGCTGATTCGGTGCATCCGCTCGTCCGGGTGGGTGCCGAGTGGACATGGCGGCTGCTCGTCATCTTCGCCGGGATCATCACGTTCTGCTACATGGTCGCGCGCCTGGACATCGTCATCATTCCGCTCGGTCTTGCGCTGTTGGCGTCGGCGATGTTGGTGCCGATCGTCGACTGGATGCAGCGTCGCGGAGTGCCACGGGCGGCGGGGGTCGTCATCGCCATCGTCGCGAGCATCGGCGTCGTCGCCGGCATCATGACCTTCGTCGTCGAACAGTTCATCGAGGGCCTGCCTCAGTTGGGAGATCAATTCACGACGTCGATCAAGAGCATTCAGCAATGGATGGCCGACGGTCCGCTGCACATCAGCCAAGAACAGATCGATCAGGCGAGCGAGAACCTCGTCAAGGTCATCCAGGACAACCAAGCCGCAGTCACGTCCGGGGCGTTGACGACTGCGACCGTCATCGGCGAGATTTTCACCGGAGCCGCCCTGACCCTGTTCATACTGATCTTCTTTCTGTACGGCGGGGATCAGATATGGGAGTTCGTCACCAGGCTTGCGCCGACGGCTGCACGACGCAGAATTCGGTTGGCAGGCAGTCAAGGTTTCGGTTCGCTCGTCGGGTACGTCCGCGCGACGGTTGCGGTCGCGGCTGCCGATGCCATCGGAATCGGAGCCGGTCTGGCCATTCTCGGTGTACCGCTGGCGCTGCCGTTGGCATCGCTGGTGTTCATCGGCGCGTTCATCCCCATCATCGGTGCATTCCTCACCGGATTCGTTGCGGTCTTCATCGCACTGGTGACCAAGGGCCTACTCACCGCGCTCATCGCGCTTGGCATCGTGGTAGCCGTCATGCAGCTGGAAGGTCATGTGCTGCAACCACTTCTGCTGGGTCGTGCGGTTCGTCTGCACCCGCTGGCGGTGGTTCTGGCGATCACCGTAGGAATTCTGTTGGCAGGCATCGTCGGTGGACTGCTCGCCGTTCCTATCGTGGCGGTGCTCAACACCGCGATCCGCTCGCTGCTCGCCGAGGATCCGGACGAGGTGTACGAGCAACTGGAAGAGC
>NZ_LVCV01000176.1 GCF_001647195.1 Rhodococcus sp. EPR-157
CACAATGGAAGCGGTGACTCGATGAGCGCGAAAGGAGTAGCTGTACGAGCAGGGTTGCGGCGCACCCGTATAGAGCTCCGCCAGATGTTCACCGATCCGCAGGGTCTGGCCGCGCTGTTCCTCTTCCCGGCATTGATCATGGTCGCGTTGTTCTTCATGCGTAACGGGACTTTTCAGTCGACCGGTTACGGACTTGCGGTGCTGGCGTTGCCCGGTGTCATGGGTACCATCGTGTTCTTCAACGGTGTGTACACCATCGGTGAGAGCTTCGTGCTCGACCGCGAGGATGGAACACTGTTGCGTGCCAAAGCAACTCCGAACGGAATGATCGGATACTTCATCGGGCGCATCGGCACCAACGCCACTGCCGTCCTGGTTCAGGGGATGGCCGTACTGGGTGCTGGGGCGATCATTGTCGGTGGTGTCTCCTTGGACAGTGCACGATCGTGGATCGTCCTCGTGTGGGTTCTGGTACTGGGACTATTGGCGACGTTGCCGCTCGGTGCGTTGCTCGGGGCAGTCGTGGGCACCGCGCGTGGTCTGTTCTTCGTGACGATGCCGCTGATGTTGGTCGTCGGAGTCTCGGGGATCTTCTATCCGATCACCGCGCTCCCGGGGTGGTTGCAGAGCATTGCTCAAGTTCTGCCGTGCTACTGGCTCGGACTTGGTTTGCGATCGGCATTGCTGCCCGCGGACGCGGTCGCCATCGAAATCGGCCAGTCGTGGCGCCATCTGGAGACGGCGGGTGTGCTCGGGGCATGGGCCGTCGTCGGACTCGTGTTGGCACCGATAGTGTTGGGACGCATGGCCAGAAACGAATCCGGTAGCAAGATGGACGAGCGACGAGACAAGGCCCTCGCACGTGCCTACTGAAGTTATCTACAACCGCATCGCGATGCTGCGCGCCGAGCGCGGGATCTCGAGGCGGGAGTTGGCCGACGCCCTCGGTGTGCACTACCAGACCGTCGGCTACCTCGAGCGCGGTGAATACAGCCCGAGCCTCCATCTCGCGCTGCGGATTGCGGCGTACTTCGAGGTGTCGGTCGAAGTGATCTTCTCGATCGACCCCTTCGCGAGGATCGGGTCCAAGGAGTCCTCTGCCTGACGCGTGGTCCCGCCGATACTGTGTTATCTATGACGACCACCCCCCGTGCGCGCGCCAGGGCGCAGACGCTGGCCGACATCACGCGTATCGGTCGCGATCATCTCGCCGCGGACGGTGCAGCTGCGCTGTCCCTGCGGGCGGTGGCGCGTGATCTCTGTGTCGTGTCCTCGGCGGTGTACCGCTACGTCAAGAGTCGGGACGAGCTGCTGACCCTCCTCGTCGTCGACGCCTACACCGAACTGGGTGACGCGGTCGACGCCCTGGTCGACGCGGCCGAGAGCCCGGTCGAGAAATTCCTGGCCCTGGGTCGTGCCGTTCGAAGTTGGGGGCTGAGGGAACCGGCGCGATATGCGTTGCTGTTCGGAAGCCCGGTTCCCGGGTATCACGCGCCGGCCGAGCAGACGACCGGGCCGGGCACGCGAGTCGTTGTCAAGCTCGTGTCGATCTTCGATGACGCCTCCCGGTCGGGGCGACTGGTCGATAGACCGTCACCGTCGTCGCTCGCGTCCTTGCACGGCAGCTTCACCGAGATTCGTAACGAATTGGGAACGGAATTGCCCGACGACGCGATTGCCCGCGGAGTGTCGGTGTGGGCGTCGCTGTTCGGGGCGGTGAGCTTCGACGTCTTCGACCAATACGGCGCGGATACCTTCAGCAGCCGAGACGAGCTGTTCGAGTACCAATTGGCATGTCTGATCGAACTCGCAGGGTTGGAGTGACACCTATGAACTCGTGCGATTCCTTACGTCACATCCGCTTGTGCGCGGTGCCACAATGTTCCCATGGCGGCGCACGCGGAAGAACCTGAAGACCAGACGGCATCCGTCGACCAGGGGGTACGGCCAGGGAGCCTGCTGGTGTCGTCGATCGAGCTCGTGGAACCGACGTCCAGACGTACCGTCATCTACATCATCGAGCACAACGACGCAGGCAGCCTCGGTGTCGTCATCAATCGGCCGAGCGAGACCGCGATCGTGAACGTTCTGCCGAAGTGGGCGGACCTCGCCGCACGACCGAAGGCTCTTTTCGTCGGCGGCCCCGTGAAGCGCGACTCGGCGCTATGCCTGGCGACCGTTCGCACCGGCGTCGACGTCGAAGGATTTCCGGGGGTGCGGCGCGTCGACGGGCGTGTGGTCATGGTCGATCTGGATTCCGACCCAGCCGAAATCGCACCGCTCGTCGAAGGTGTCCGAATCTTCGCCGGCTATTCGGGCTGGACGCTCGGTCAACTCGAGGGCGAACTCGAACGAGACGACTGGATGGTGGTGTCTGCTCTCGCGTCCGACGTCATCGGGCCGCCGAAGATAGATCTGTGGGCACATGTTCTGCGGCGCCAGCCGATGCCGCTGGCGATGCTCGCGTCGCATCCGATCGATGTCGAACGGAACTGATGGGCCTCTGCCCCGTGCTGAGGGGGCTCCGCCCCAGTGGCACGAATGAGTGCGCCCCAGGACACTTAACCGCGCCACTGCGGCGGAGCCGCATCTGACCGCGCACTGCGGCGGAGCCGCATCAATGCGCGAAATGCGTCCTCGCCGGATGTCCCTTCCCCGCGGCTGCCGCATCGAGTTGGTCGATCACCTCGCCGATTGCGATGCACAGCAACCGTCCCAAGTCTGCGCTGAAACCCTCGCGCACGACGATGCGGAGCACGGCGACGTCCGTTGCATTGTCGGGCATCGTGTACGCCGGTACCTGCCAGCCGCGGGCTCGCAGTTCGTGAGAGACGTCGAACACCGTGTAGTGCTGCTTGCCGGTCAACTCGAACGAGATCACCGGGATCGCGCTGCCATCGGTGATGACATGGAATGCCGGGTGTTCGTCCAGATGACCGCTCACCCGAACTGCTGTGTCGCGCAACGCGTTCATGATATCGGTGTAACCGGATCGGCCGAGGCGAAGGAAATTGTAGTACTGCCCGATCACCTGATTTCCGGGCCGCGAGAAGTTCAGTGTGAACGTCGGCATGTCTCCGCCGAGGTAGTTGACCCGGAACACCAGATCCTCGGGTAGATCCTCAGGAGCACGCCATACCGCGAAACCGATTCCCGGATAGGTCAATCCGTACTTGTGACCGCTCGCGTTGATCGATTTCACCCGCGGAAGCCGGAAGTCCCACTCGAGGTGCGGATGCAGGAACGGTACGACGAATCCACCGCTGGCCGCGTCGACGTGAACGGGAATGTCGGGGCCGCCGCCGGCCGCAAGCGAGTCGAGCATGTCGCAGATCTCCGAGACCGGCTCCAGCTCCCCGGTGAACGTGGTGCCGAGGATCGCGACGACGCCGATGGTGTTCTCGTCGACGGCTCCCCGAACCTGATCGGGGGTGATGACGTACCGGCCCGGTTCCATCGGCAAGTACTTCGGCTCGACGTCGAAGTAGCGGCAGAACTTCTCCCAGACGACCTGAACATTGCTTCCCAGAACGAGATTCGGGCGAGTGGTGTCGGCGTCACCGCGTCGTGCTCGCCACCGCCACTTGAGAGCAAGTCCTGCCAGCATCACCGCTTCGCTCGAACCGATCGTGGACACACCCGTCGCGCTGCCCGGATCTTCGGGGTCGAGTCCCGGCGCGTGGAACAGGTCGGCGACCATGTTGACGCAGCGTTCCTCGATCGACGCCGTCGCGGGGTACTCGTCCTTGTCGATCATATTCTTGTCGAACGTTTCCGCCATCAACTTCTCGGCCTGTGGATCCATCCACGTCGTGACGAACGTGGCTAGGTTGAGGCGCGAGGAACCGTCGAGCATCAGTTCGTCGTGAATGAAGCGGTACGCCGCCTCCGGATCGAGTTGCTCGTCCGGCAGCCGGAGCGCAGGTACCGGGTTCGTCGCCAACCGACCGGTGTATGCCGCAGCGATCACTCCGCCAGGATGCTCGATTCGTGCCACGTTTCCTCCAAGGCAATAGGGGTCCCTTGGACGCTAACGTCGTATCGGAGGCGTCCGCATCATCCTTCGCAGGCGATTTCTGCGGATAGTTCACTCGGCTCACGAAATCCTTGGAGCATTCGCGCACACTGTTTGTGAGGGCCTCCAACGACGACGCAGAATGGCAGATCCTTCTCCAGAACTTGCCGAACAGCATAGGAAAACTGTTTCGGTGAACTTAGTGTTCCTTCTGGCTCGGCTGACAGCATCGACGCTGCGCCACACGCGGAAGGCAGGGTTTCCGGAGGGGAACCTCGAAGGTCGTTGTCACGACTGGCTTTTCGTGGAGGTCGCGTGTTTCGGTATGCGACGAAATCGATGCAGTAGCGGCATCTTTGCGCTCACGATTGATCGTGGTCGCGTCCTTGGATGACCACATGAAGAAAGCGAACGGCCTATGTCGATCAAGCATGCCCGATCCGGCGGCACAGCGCGGTGGACCGCGACCATCGGAGCAATATCCTGTGCACTGTTTCTCGCCGGAACCGTCACCGCCACAGCGCAGCCCGCAGTAGAGCCAGCTCCGCCGGCCACGATCACCGAGGACGGCGCGGAGGTTGTGCCGCCCGAGGGTAGCGAAGAGCAGCGGGTCAAGGCCGAGGACCAGGGCGTCGAGCGACCCAGCATCGACCAAGTCGGCCAGGCCTCCAGCACCTATGACCCGGAGAGCGAGACCTCCGGCTACGGACCGGTGTTCACCAACTTCATCGCCGGGTTCCTCTACAACGTGGTCAACCCCAACGTCGCCCCGCAGGGTGCGAACGATTGGAACTGCAAGCCCACCGCCGCGCACCCCGAACCGGTCGTTTTGCTGCACGGAACGTGGGAGAACGCATTCAACAACTTCTCTCGCATGTCGCCTGCACTGAAAGCAGCAGGGCACTGTGTGTTCGCGCTCAACTACGGCGACAGTGACGCCAGCGCTCTGGGCCACGTCCAGTCCGTCCGCGGAACCGGCCCAGTTACCGAGAGCGCCAAGGAAATCGCCACCTACGTCGACGCGGTCCTCGCCCGCACCGGCGCCAGCAAGGTGAACATCGTCGGTCACTCGCAGGGCGGCCTGGTCACCCGTCAGTACCTTCGCTTCGAAGGTGGAGCCAACCCTTCGGATCCGAGCCAGAACAAGGTCAACAAGGTTGTCAGCGTTGCCGGATCCAACCACGGCACCACGCTCGTCGGTATCGGCACGCTCGGCCGTACCATCAACAACCTCGGCCTGAACGTGCTCGGACTCGTCGGCGCGATCGCCGGTCCTGCCGCATCCGATCAGGTCATCGACTCACCACTGGTCAAGGCACTCGCTGTCGGTGGGGACACCGAGCCAGGCATCGACTACACCGTGCTCGGTACTCGCTACGATGAGGTCGTCACCCCGTACGACACGACGTTCCTCGCGGCCGGACCCAATGCGACGGTCAAGAACATCGTGCTCCAGGACGGCTGTGGCATCGACCTGTCCGACCATCTCTCGATCTCGGTATCGCTTCGTGCGATCGGCATCGTGAAGAATGCTCTCGACCCGGTCGGCACTCCGGCCAACGCAATTCCCTGCGCGTTCAACTCGCCGATCACCGGTGGCTGAGTAGGCGCACGAGCCTAGCAGGAGAAAGCCCGAGTCCGCCGCGATGTGCGACGGACTCGGGCTCTTCCGGTTTCACAGTTGTGTTGTTGCGGTGCGATTTCCGCCGTCGTATTTGGCGCGGTACATCATGGAGTCAGCGGCCCTTGTCGCCCTCGTGATGACGCTCGGCCCCCCGCTCCACAGGTCCGACGGGTTGGAGACGATGGCGGCACCGACGCTGACGGTGATCGGGATCGGATCGTCCGGACGGTAGAGGGAACGCCCGACTTCGTAGATCAGATCGTGTGCGTGTTCGATCGGGCCGGAGAACACGATCAGGAACTCCTCACCGCCCGTCCTGGCCACCACACCGTCGCGTTGGAAGAGCTCGCGCAGTCTCTGCGACACCGTGACGATGACGTCATCGCCGGCATCGTGTCCGAAGTAGTCGTTCACTGCCTTGAACCTGTCGATATCGACCACCACGACGACGAGCGAGTGTCCCCGCGCATGGCTACTCGATAGGAGTACGGGAGCTGCGTCGTCGACTCCACGCCTGTTGAGTAGTCCGGTGAGTGGGTCGAGAAGGGATCGTCTGGCATCGCGGCCGATTGCCGTCCACGCGATGTGAGCGAGAAGGGGAATGGCCGAGTTGATCGCAAAAACTACGAGTCCGCCGGCGATGGCGGTCGGGTTATCCTCCACGCTCCACAGGCACGCCCGCACCGTGGTAATGGAGATGATGACGGCGCACCAGGCGAGGTGGGCGAGCAGCCATCGTTGACTCAGAAAGTAGGTGCACAACGCGCCGGTGACGACGAACAGACCGGAACCGATGAGTCCGCCGAAGGGTTCGTACAGCACAAGCACCGATGCGAGCCCGACATCGCCGAAGATTGCGAACGCGATGAAGTCTCGGCGGGTAGGCAGCGGACCGAAGAACCATCGCAGCGCGACGGCCAACTGGAGCGTCAGGACAAGTCCGACCCACGCCTGGGCCAACATGCTTTGTGGACCCCGCGAACTGAACAACATGAGAATCGATGCTGCGGCGAACAACAGCGTTGCTGCACCGAAGACATTCTGGATGGAGCGGTGCAGTCCACGGGTCGATCGATGCTTGATGATCCACTCGTAGTCGAACGGTTGCTCGTACCACTCTTGCAGTGCCGTCCACACGGTGTCGGTAGATGGTCGCCGGTGACTGGCGCTCTGTCCCTGTCGCCTGCCCACCGGTGGTCCTATGTCGTTCGTCATGGCCTCCGGTCACTACCCCTGTGTCGGTTCAGCCTAACCAGAAAAAGCGACAGTTAGTTTTGTTTTCGGACGATTCAGCGCTGTGAACAGAGCGTGTTGAGGGTGCCGGCTATGTGTTCTGCGTTGGCTGTCGTGATCGTCAATCTCTGTCCGTTGGCGAATGTCACGAACACCGCCGGACCTTTGGTTGTCGCGACTGCATAATTCCCACGACCTTTGGAGCGTAAACCCCATCCGCCGAAGTCCGAGAACGGATCCACCTCGCGTACGGACGCACCGGTGATCTCACCGATCGAATAGTCGAACGCGGACATCCCGAGGCTGCGAACGTGTAGTCCGGCTCGGTCGACGATCAGCTCGTAGCGCATCAGTGACACAGTCAGGATCGCGAGCGGCGCGAAAATGGCCACCGGCCACCAGGATTCCGACAACCAGCAGGTCAAGGCTGCAGCCGCTGCGGTGATCGAGAACAGGATCGTGAGTGCGACCCTGCCGGCTCCCAGAGGTTCGACGATGGGGAGATCCAGGTTCGCTGCTCTGGGCAGGGACGCCGGTGGCGGGGAGTCGGCATCGGTGCGCTCGCGGTAGTCGCGGAGCAGGGATGCTCCGAGGAGCCCCACTGAGAAGCCCACCAGGGTGCCGACGCCTAGCGCCCACCCTGGCACTTCCACGTTGTCCACCGCGGTCAAGTCGAGTTGTCTTTCGAGGATGGCCAACTGAAGGACGGTGATCAGCCCGACGACGGTGAGGCCGATCATCAGCATCGTCCGACGCATGATGAGCAGGCCGTGGGCGAGCGCTGCCAGTGCGCTGCACCCGCCGCCGACGAGCACGATGACGATCGCGAGGGTCCACGCACTCGTGTTGGGGCTCATGAAGCCATCGGGCTGGGTGCCGGACCAGTGCGTTGCAATCTGCTCGGGAAGTCTGGACTTCCAGAGCTCGACCGCGATCAGCCCCAGTGCCGCAGCAGCAATCGGAACGACGACGCCGAAAACTACGCCTGCCGGGTCGAATGTCCGCTGCTTCATGATCTACGTCAGCTTGGGGCGCACGCGTCCTTGAGGCTGCAGGAAATACAGGAGTGGCCGCATCCGCCGGTCTCCGGGACGGGTGCTGCAGCGGCGGCACGGGCGCCGATCGAGCCTCCGACACCTGCGGTCACGAATGCGGCGATCAGGCACGCAACGACTGCGACGACGGCAAATGCTCCGGTCAGCAGCACGGCAGCGGCGCCGCCGATGAAGAGGAGTAGGGCGGCGGCGGCGTTGGTGGGGCCGGCGACACGATTGGCCATGACGAACGTCTCGTCGTCGCGCATCGACTCGGTTGTCCGGACGCCTGCCCAGCGGTTACGTGGCAGTTTGCCTGCCAGGCTCGCAGCGGCTACCAGGCCGACGACGAGGGCAAGCACGAACAACAGTATCGACACGACGATCACGGTAGGTAAGGATACGTCGACTACAGGCCGCGGTACCAGGCGCCCCAGCTCACGCTTTAGGCTGGTAGGTGTGACCGATCCAGTCGAAACGCCTTCCGAGTCCGTCCCCGAGCATCGCTACACCGCGGATGTGGCAGGGCGGATCGAGCAGCAGTGGCAAGACCTGTGGGATGAGCAGGGGATTTTCGACGCCCCCAACCCGGTTGGATCGCTTGCCGGTGAGGTTCCGGGGGACAAGCTCTTCGTCCAGGACATGTTCCCGTATCCGTCGGGCAGTGGCCTGCATGTCGGGCATCCACTGGGATACATCGCGACGGACGTCTTCGCGCGCTTCCACCGCATGCACGGTCGCAATGTCCTGCACGCGCTCGGTTACGACGCGTTCGGACTACCCGCGGAGCAGTACGCCGTGCAGACAGGAACACACCCTCGCAGCACCACCGAGGCCAACATCGCGAACATGCGCCGCCAGTTGCGGCGATTGGGTCTCGGGCACGATCGGCGACGGTCGCTGGCGACGACGGATGTCGACTTCTACCACTGGACGCAGTGGATCTTCCTGCAGATCTTCAACGCCTGGTACGACGTCGACCAGGCCAAGGCACGCCCGATCTCGGAGCTGGAAGCAGAGTTCTCCTCGGGAGAGCGCGCGCTGGACGACGGACGTGACTGGACTTCTTTGACGGCGTCCGAGCGCGCCGGCGTGCTGGACTCCTACCGTTTGGTCTACGAATCCAACTCGATGGTGAACTGGTGCCCCGGGCTGGGCACCGTTCTCGCGAACGAGGAAGTTACTGCCGACGGACGCAGTGATCGAGGAAACTTCCCGGTCTTTCGAAAGAATTTGCGGCAGTGGATGATGCGCATCACCGCGTACTCGGACCGCCTGATCGACGACCTCGAGTACCTGGACTGGCCGGAGAAGGTCAAGACCATGCAGCGCAACTGGATCGGGCGATCCCGCGGCGCGCAGGTCTCGTTCTCCGGGATCGAGGTGTTCACCACTCGTCCGGACACACTGTTCGGTGCCAGCTACGTCGTTCTCGCCCCCGAGCACGATTCGGTCGACGGGTTGGTGGCGTCCGAGTGGCCCAGCGGGGTGTCGGACGAGTGGACCGGCGGCGCTGCAACCCCCGCGGAAGCCATTGCGGCGTACCGCGCGTCGATTGCGGCGAAGTCCGACCTCGAACGCCAGGAGAACAAGGAGAAGACCGGCGTCTTCACCGGCTCCTACGCTGAGAATCCAGTCAACGGCGAACAGGTACCGGTGTTCATCGCCGACTACGTGCTGACCGGCTACGGCACGGGCGCAATCATGGCGGTGCCAGGCCATGACCAGCGTGACTGGGAGTTCGCGACGAAGTTCGGCCTGCCTGTTCGTGAAGTCATCGCCGGCGGTGACGTCACTGGCGCTGCGTACACCGGCGAGGGATTGCTGGTGAATTCCGGCTTCCTGGACGGACTTTCGGTCGAGGATGCGAAAGCCTCCGTGATTGCTCACTTGGAGAAGGACGGCAAGGGCCGCGGAACGATTCAGTACAAGTTGCGCGACTGGCTGTTCGCGCGTCAGCGCTACTGGGGCGAGCCGTTCCCGATCGTCTACGACTCCGATGGCAACGCACACGCCCTTCCGGATTCGGTGCTGCCAGTAGAGCTTCCCGAGGTCGAGGACTATGCACCGGTCTCCTTCGACCCCGATGACGCAAGTTCGGAGCCGTCGCCGCCCCTGGCCAAGGCGTCGGATTGGGTGAACGTCGAACTCGATCTGGGCGACGGGCTGCAGACCTACCGCCGCGACACCAACGTCATGCCGCAGTGGGCAGGCAGTTCGTGGTATCAGCTGCGCTACATCGACCCCACCAACTCGGAGACCTTCGCCGATCCGGAGAACGAGAAGTATTGGGTCGGACCACGCCCGGAGATCCACGGGCCGAACGACCCTGGCGGTGTCGACCTCTACGTCGGTGGCGTCG
Source organism: Rhodococcus sp. EPR-157 (assembly GCF_001647195.1). GTDB lineage: Bacteria > Actinomycetota > Actinomycetes > Mycobacteriales > Mycobacteriaceae > Rhodococcoides. Next base: position 10,269 of record NZ_LVCV01000176.1, read on the forward strand.
AACATGCCGTATTGCATCTGCTGTACTCGCGGTTCTGGCACAAGGTGCTGTTCGATCTCGGCCACGTCAGCTCGAGCGAGCCCTACCGTCGCCTGTACAACCAGGGCTACATCCAGGCGTATGCCTTCACCGATGCGCGCGGGGTCTACGTTCCCGCCGACGAAGTGGAAGAGCGCGACGGCGGCTACTTCTATCAGGGTGAACCCGTCAATCGTGAGTACGGGAAAATGGGCAAGAGCCTGAAGAACTCCGTCTCCCCCGACGACATCTTCGCCGAGTACGGTGCCGACACACTGCGTGTTTACGAGATGTCCATGGGCCCGCTCGACACCTCACGCCCCTGGGCGACGAAGGACGTCGTGGGCGCGCAGCGGTTCCTGCAGCGCGTGTGGCGGCTGGTGCTCGACGAGGAGACCGGCGCCGTTCGCGTCACCGACGAGAAGCCGACCGAGGACACTCTGCGCGTACTCAACCGTGTGATCGACGGCGTGGAAGCGGATTACACTGCGCTGCGAGACAATACGGCCGGGGCCAAGCTCATCGAGCTGACCAATCACCTCACCAAGGCATACCCGGACGGCGCGCCTCGCGGCGTGGTCGAGCCGCTGGTACTCATGCTCGCTCCGATGGCACCGCACCTGTCGGAGGAGCTGTGGCGTCAGCTCGGTCACGACCGGTCGCTCGCCCACGGGCCGTTCCCGCGGGTCGACGCCAAGTGGCTCGTCGCCGACACCGTCGACTATCCGATACAGGTCAACGGCAAGGTGCGCAGCCGCATCACCGTGCCCGCGGATTCCTCGGTCGGTGACGTCGAGAAGGTCGCGTTGGCCGAGGAGAAGATCGTGGCCCTGCTCGAGGGCAAGGCGCCGACCAAGGTCATCGTCATTCCGGGCCGGATGGTCAACATCGTCCTGAAGTAGCCGACCGCCGTCGAATTCGCACTTGTGCAGGTGAACGGCCGCATTTCGGCTGCACAAGTGCGAACTCGCGGAGACCGAACCCATCCTTGGAGGATGAGACTCGGACATTCGGCTTCTCCCACGGGGCGTCGTGCGCTTTAATCTGTGCCATGTCACAGATCGGTAAAGGCTTTGTTGTGCGGTTGGTTACGCTGATCGCATTGGTGGTCGGTTCGAGCGCGTATGTCGCCCAGGCAGACCCGGGTCCAGGCTCTCCGATCCCCGCGAACGATCCGTTCTACAGCTACGACGGCTCCCTCGACGTGGCTCCGGGAACCGTACTGCGGACCCGACCCATGACCTTCGCGACGCCGAATCTGACCACGCCCATCAAGGGCGAGCAAGTGCTGTACCGGACCACCGACCAGCAGGGCGACAGCGTCGTGACCGTCGCAACGGTATTGCGGCCGCTGATCCCCGGGCCGACGAAAATCGTCTCGTACCACATGGCCTACGACGCGCTCGGCTCTCAGTGCGACCCGTCGTACACCTTGAGCGGCGGCGCGACCAGCCAGATCGCCAGCGCCGAACAAACCGTCATCGCCGGCTACCTCGCCGCCGGATACACCGTGGTCGCACCGGACTACGAGGGCGAAGAGCTGGAGTGGACGGTCGGACGCCAATCCGGATACGCCGCCCTCGACGGCGTCCGGGCTGCGGAGGCGTTTCTCGGGCTCCCGTCCTCGACTCCGGTGGGGCTGATCGGCTACTCGGGTGGATCCGTACCGACGCAGTGGGGTGCCGAGGTAGCGCCGCGCTACGCACCTGAGTTGAACATCGTCGGCGTCGCGGCAGGTGGTGTGCCCGTCGACTTTGCGCACAACCTCCCGTACGTCAGTGGCAGCCCCAAATGGGCAGGGGTCATTCCGGCACTCATCGTCGCCTATCAGCGTGCGTACGGTCTGGACACGAGCGAGTTCGTCTCGGACTACGGCCTACAGGTGATGGATCAGGTCGACCAGGAGTGCATCGCCCAGTTCGCCGACGACTACCCCACTCTCACCGACGCCGACATGGTGAAGGCGCCGTACACCTCGCTGCTCGATGTTCCGGCGGTGGTGGAGATCATCAACGACAACATCATGGGTATATCCGGGTCACCGAGGGCTCCGCTCTTTCTGGCGGTCGGACATTCCGATCCCATCGGCGATACCGTCATGATCACCGCCGACGTCCAAGGGCTCGCGCACGAGTACTGCGGCCGCGGCGTGGACGTGCAGTATGCCCAGTACGACGGCTTGAACCACGAGCTGGCCTTTCCACCCTTCGAGGCTCAGGCTTTGCAGTTCTTGACGGAACGCTTCGCGGGCGGCCCAACGCACAGCAATTGCGCGACCATCCCGGTAGGCAACTCGCTGGCTCCCACGCCCGTCCCCTGACACACGGCGGTCTAGATGAAGCGGTTGACCAGCTCTCCGACGACAGCGAAGTCGTCGACCCGAGGCACGTTGTACTTGACTACCTCGCCACTGATGAACGGGTGCCACGCCGGCCCGCCGACGGAGTCCTCGTCGGAAACGATGAGGGCGTTGCCGACGTAGACGCCGGGGAAATGACGGTTGGCGAGGGACTCGTTGTGAGCAGCGGCAGCGAGGAGTTCCTCGGCCCGGCTTCGATCGATGTCGTCGCCCATCCTCGTGAGCATGTCGTGCGGTGCTTCGCCGTCGTGGTGCAGGGGGTCGCTGCCGAGGAGGGTAAGGCTGTTCACATAGCCGCCGCGCACCTGGAGTTCGACGGCGATGGCGTGGGCAAGTAGGCCACCGAACGACAGTCCCAGAAGGTTGATCGGACCTTCGGTGGACACCTCGCGGATCTCGTCGGCGTAGTGAGCGGCGAGGGCGGTGATCGATCCCGGACGCGCATCCACCGCGGATGCCTGCACACCGTAGACGGGACGATCGGCCCCGAGGCGTGTGGCAAGCTCGGCGTAGCAGCTGGTCAGGCCCTCGATCGGGTGGATGCAGAAGACTGGAGTCTGCGTGCCCGCGGTGTCGATGGGTACGATGGTGGGCGTCGCATAAGCGGTGACTGTGCGGTCGACGAAGGACAGCTTCGAGTAATCATTGACAACGGTCATGCTGAGCCTCCGGGGTCGAGTCTTGGTGCTGGGCGTGCGATCCGCCCGCTTGGTCTGCGCCGCGTGACGAGTATGTCGTGGCAGAAGTCGAATGTGTTACCTGCGTCACACACTCGTTATGTTCGTGGTCAAATCGAGACCTCGAATTACACTGCGGTAATTAGCTTTTCGCTCCACCCTCAGCGAACCTCCGGGTACCTACCGTCGCCGAAGTCGGGGTCCGGGAGCACACCGTCGGGATCGACGAGCACTACGGTCCGTCCGTCGAGCGCCAACCTCCTCATACCCTCGAGGACCATGCGACGACCCACGTCGCTGAGCCTGTCCACCCGACCCACATCGACTACGACGGTCGAGGTGCCGGAGTCGTCGTTCTCCAACCCGTCGAGGATGTTCTCGGCCCCGGTGAACTGGATGACGCCCTGTAGTTCGATGATCAGTTCGCCGTCGACGACGCGGATGTCCCGCAGCACCGAGGAACCGTACGGTTCGACGTCCATCAGGTGCAGGCCCATGTCGTCGGACAGCCGTTCGAAGACCTTGACTCCGCGGACGCTGTTGCCGTGGCTGTCGAGCCGGGGTGAGAAGACGCCGACCCCGGCCTGGCCGGGCAGTGCGCCCAGGAGACCACCCGAGACGCCACTCTTCGCAGGGATCCCGACGGCGGTGAGCCAGTGCCCGGCCGCGTCGTACATCCCCGAGCTCGCCATCACCGACAACGTTTGTCGTGCAACAGCTCTCGAAAGAACACGCTCCTTGGACACCGGATGAACGCCGGCATTGGCGAGCGTGGCTCCCATGACCGAGAGGTCACGCGCCGTCACGTTCACGGAACACTGCGTCGTATAGCCCTCGACCACGGCATGTGCCTCGTCGTCGAGTATTCCGTAGTTGCGCAGCATGTGTGCGATGGCCAGGTTGCGGTCCGCAGTGTCCAACTCGGACCGGCACACGGACTCGCTGACAGACAACCGGCGGCCCGCCAGTGTCGAGAAGAAGCCGAGTGCCCGTTCGACGCGCTGTTCGGTGTCGGGGCCCAACAGTGAATGCGTCGTGATCGCGCCGGCATTGATCATTGCGTTCTTCGGGCGTCGGGAATCGCCTTCGAGCGATAGCTCGTTGAACGCTTCTCCCGACGGTTCGACTCCGACAGCGCTTGCGACAGAACCGAATCCACGATCGGTGAGCGCGGCGGCATACGCGAACGGTTTCGAAATGGATTGAATGGAGAACTCGGTCTCATCGTCGCCGACGGAATGGGTGCGGCCGTCGACGGTGGTCAGCGCGATGCCGAATACGTCGGGATCGGCGTTCATCAACTCGGGTATGTAGTCCGCAACTGCACCGTCGGTGTCGTCGGCAAGGTTGTCGAGCACTTCCCGGAGATAATCGCGAACAGGTGATTTCACAGCCGCAAACCTAACATCGGCTAGGGCGGCGCCTCGGGGGTCACTCCTTGGCGAGTATCCGCTCCAGATAGTCGAGATCCTGACGCAGCATCGAGATCGCGCGTTCCGGGCCCTCGGGTACCGCAGGCGTACCGTCGTCCTGCGCGACGGTCCGCACTGCCATATCGGCAAGCTGGGTGGCCACCGTGCGAGCGTTGTCCGGATCGCCCGGTTGATGCCACCAGGCGATCCAGTTCAACATCCCGATGATGCCGAGCGCAGCGGTGCGTGGATCGACCGGCCGCATTTCCCCGGCCTCGATCCCGCGCTCGATCACTGTCACGAATTCTTTCAGCACATGCCGACGACTCTGGTGATAGGTATGCGAAAGCGACTCGGGCAGATCGGCTTCGGACCTGATGATCAGCTTGAACCGATCGGCGGTCTCCGCTTGACCGATCGCTATTGCGGTGGCCATCTTTCGTAGCTTCTCCGTGGGTCCGAGTTCGGGTCGTTCGTTGATCTCGTGCAGCACGGCTGCCGGAGTGGCGGTGCTCTCGCTGATGAGCCTGGACAACAGTTCGTCCTTGTTGGCCACGTAGTGATAGAGCGCGGGACGGGTGAGGCCGGTCGCGTCGGCGACGTCCTGGAGTGTGGTGCTGGCGAAGCCCTTCTCCGCGAACAACCGAGTCGCCTGGTCGAGAATCTGCTTCTCGACCAGTTCACGACGTGGGTTGCGCCCCCGTGGTGCGTCTTCACGTGTCATCAACGCAGAATAGCCGTCACGTACCCACCGCCACGAGGTGCGTGCGCGCGCTGACCAAGCCCGCCACGGCATCGGCACGACACAGTTCGGGCACATCGACGACGACGAGAGCCGTGCTCGAGGCCAGTATTCGCTCGGCCAGATCGAGTCTCGTCAGGACGGCCGAGCGGTCGGGTGGTCCGGTGAGCCACACCGTGGTGCCGGCCCGGGCCTCGTCGACGAATGCCGTCGCCTTCTCGTTCCAGGCGGAGTCCACCTCGACGTACAGGCAGGTCGTCGTGGGGTTCTCGCGTAGTTCTGCAGGCGCACGCCGGTCGGCGAAGGAGCCATGAGTGTGCTGTAGGGGTCGGCTCATCACCCAGTCGTCGATGTCCTCGGCGTCGACAGCATCCGCCTTCACCTGCCCGAAGGCGGCGATACCGGCGACGGTCACGTCCGGCGCGGATTCGAGGAAACGTCCGAGTCCGACCTTTCCTGCCCTGGTCATGTACGCGACCATCAACTGCTCGACGGGCAGGTGTGCGCGCGCGGGGAAGGACTCCCACCAGTGCTCGCTACGACGGGCGATCTGTTGTAGATGCTCTACGTCGGGCCGCCGCACGCGCTCGTACTCGGCAAGCGCGTCGGCGATGGACTCCGCCGAAGACAGTGCCGCATCGAGCGCGATGGCGTCTTCCATGGCGAGCTTGGTCCCGGATCCGATCGAGTAGTGCGCGGTATGGGCCGAATCTCCGAGCAGCACAACGTTGCCGACCGACCAGCTCCGGCACGTGACGGTACGGAACTGCATCCATCGGGTCCGATTGCCGATGAGTCGGTGTCCCTGCAGCGTGTCCGCGAACGCGCTTTCGAGGTAGCGCAGCGACCTCTCGTCACTGTCGGCGAGTCCCGATGCGGTGGATGCCACATCGAAGCCTGCTCGACGCCACGTCGCGGCATCCGTCTCGACGAGGAAGGTGCTTCGGTCCTGGGCGTACGGGTACGCGTGCGCGACGAAGGTTCCGTGCTCGGTGGGCACCGGTACGAAGACGGCGCTGGGAAGCGCGAAATCGGTTCCGCACCAGAGGTACAGGCCAGATCCCGTGGCCGTCTCGGCGCCGAACCTCGGATCGGACGCACGAGTTGCGCTGTTGATACCGTCGCTCGCGATGACGAGGTCGGCGTCGAGGTCGGACGCCGCGCGGCGTCCGCCGAATTCGAGCCGAACGCCCGCGCGGCGTGCTTGATCGTGCAGGATCGACAGCAAAGATGTTCGCGCTATGGCGAGTAGGTCGCCGTGTGCGAGGCGCGCGGTTCTGCCGCCGACCTGCATCGACATCTCATGTGAATACGCCGTGCTCACAATCGCGTCCAGTGACGGGGCGTCGGCCTCGCGCAGATTCTTCTGGGTTCGGGATGCGAGCCCGACGCCGAAGCCGAACGTGGTGTCCGGTGAACTCTGTTCGTAGACGGTGATGTCGGCATCGGGGTTCGACAGTTTGAGCAGGCGGGCTGCGTAGAGGCCGCCGGGGCCTCCCCCGATGACTGCTACGCGGTCGAGTTTCATTCTTGCCTCTCGAGTTTCGCGGCGATATCGACGCGCAGATGCTTCTTGTCGATTTTGTTCACATTGGTTCGTGGCAGGGCATCGAGCCATTCGATGCGTTCGGGCCACTTGAACTTGGCGACGCCGAGTCGGGTCAGGTGGTCTTGAATATTCGCCAGAGTCAACGACTCCCCGGCAGCAACAAGGTAAGCGCAGGTCCGCTCTCCCAGGCGAGGATCGGGCATCGCCACGACAGCGGCATCGGAAATACCTGGGTGTTCGAGAAGCAGGAGTTCGAGCTCCTCCGCATTGATCTTTTCACCGCCTCGGTTGATGAGGTCTTTGATCCGGCCCTCGATGGTGACGTACCGGGTTCCGTCGATGATCGAGATGGAGGCCAGGTCGCCGGTCCGGTAGAAGCCGTCGGAGGTGAAGGCGACCTGATTGTGTTCCGGTGCAGCGAAATACCCTGTGATGGTGTACGGACCGCGGCAGCACAGTTCGCCCACTTCCCCGTCCGGAACCTCGGTCTCGGTGCCGGGATCGAGGATGCGGACCTCGTCGTCCGTCGACACCGGCGTGCCGACGGTAGAAATGCGTGCCTGACGCGGTGACGAGACGGGCGTGACCGTCAGCAATCCCTCCGACATTCCGAACAGCTGGCCACCCCAATGGGAGTCGCCGTCGTCTACCCGGTCCATCAAGGCCGGAGACACTTTCGCTCCGGACAACACGACGCGACGCAACTGTCCCCGGACCCGGTCGAATCGGGGATCGAGTACTGCCTGGTAGTGGCCGTGCCCGATGAGGACGTCGGTAGCTTCGGCCCGTTCCATCAGATCGAATGCCGAATCGATGTCCGCAGTGGCGAGCACGAGGCAGGCTCCGACCGAGTGTGACGCGTGCAGTCCACAGGCGATGCCGGCGTTGTGCACGATCGGAATCAGGTGCGCTACTCGACTGTCGGCCGTCCATTCCAGGCGCTGTGCGTACAGCAGCGCATTGTTCCAGTACTCGGCGTGGATCCGCGGGATCACCTTGGGGGCGCCGGTGGTTCCACCGGACAGTTGAAATGCCACGACTTCGTGCGGATGTGTGGCCGCGTCGATTGCCTCGACTGCGGCCCGCGCCCGACTCGGCTCGATCCCGCGTCCGATGTCAGCCAGATCCACCACGTCCACGCCGTCGCCTCCCACGGTGACGACACGCCGAACCGTCTCGCTGTCGGCCGCGTGATCGAGGGCGAAGCGCACCAGATCGAACGACCCTCCGGCCTCGACGATATGCAGCACCGCTCCTACGGTTCTCCCGACATGGCTGATCTCGTGCAGACGATGAGCTGCGAGAGTTGCCACCGGAACAAGGCCCGCCTTGACGCATCCGTACCACGCCAGGACGGTGTCCAGTCGATTGGTCAGCTGGAACAGGACTGACTCGAGCCGGGCGAATCCGAGCTGGATCAGACCGGCCGCTATCGCGTCGGTTCGGCGGTCCAGCTCGGCGTACGTCATCGATCCTTCGGCGCTGATGACCGCAGGTCGGTCCGGGAACCGAACGGCAACATCGTGGAACCGTCGTCCGGTCGACTCGGAACTCCATGAACCGCTGGCACGGTAGCGCTCCGCCAGTGAGTCCGGGTATCCGACGAGACGGCCGTCCCAGTCCGAGGGCGTGCGAGTGGCAGTCGCCGTCATCGCTCCGCCACCGCGGGCAGCAACCGGGAGATCTCGAGGGAGTGGTCGGGATGGTCGGCCGGAACGATCCCCGAGTAGATGGCCGTCCAGCATCCCGGGCAGCACAGCTGACGGAAGACGATGGGTGTGTCCACGTACTCGGTGGGGTCGGACGTCACCTGCGGTCCCGCAGCCGACGAGGGACCCTCGTATCGAGCCAGGTCCAAAACGCCACTGGACTTCTCGTCGCCGAGTAGGCGACCGCACTGCGCGCACGCAACGACCCGAACATCGCCGACCGTGACCTCGGCCAGGTTGTCATCGAGTCTGCGCGCGAGCGACAGGTCCATGATCGGGGCCTCCGAGTGCTCGGTGGACCGGGTACGCCTCTCGTCCAGGAGCGTGCGTCGACGCTGCGCGGTTGCGGGCTCATCGACCACACCATCGTCGATCACGACGCCGTACACGGTCGATGCGCCCTCGGCAGTGACCTTGCCTTCGCGTAGGTCGACAGCTACTGCGGACGGGTCGCGGTGCAGTGGATCTCCGTACCCGCCGCCGCCCTGCCAATGCATGTACAGAACTTCTCCCGGCGCGACATAGCTTTCGGCGTAGCAGGCCCCGAACTCCTTACCGCCGCCCAGTTCGTCGAGGGCGCCCGGGATCTTTCCTGCAGTGAACTGCTCGTTGATGTCGGTGTTGCGGGCGAGGATTTCGACACCCGTGTTTCCCGGATAACCACCGGCCAAACCGTTGTTCTGCGCCACCGCTTTGCCTGCGGAAGCCAGCACGAGGCCCATCGGCAACGACGTCCCGTACGGCGTGACCGCAATCGACGCACTGACGCCTCCGCGCTGGCGGCCGGGGCCGCCCGAGTCCGGCTCTTCCCGACGCCACAGTGTCAGCAGCGGGTACAGGAATTCGGTCATCTCGGTGTCGGGAATTCGACCCATCGGGATGCAGAAGAGCCCACCGGTGTCCATGCCGTCGGCGGTCGGTCTGGCGCCGTATCCGCCGGCCATCGGTTCCATCATGATGTTGAGGAACGGGACGGGCTGCTCGGCGCGCTCGTCGAGGCCCGCGATCACGGCGGTGTCCCAGGTTCCGCAGCACGCGGCTTGCACGCTCGTGCCGAGATCGACGGATCGGTCGAGCATCTGGGACAGGCATTCGGCGATGAGGGTGCCCGTCAGCCATGCAGGCCCGATCGGGCCACGGCTGACCGCGGCCGGGAAGCTGGCGTTGTTGATCGTGCCCTCTTCCGACACGAGGTCGAAGCAGCGCATCAATCCGCCTGCGGACCAGGGGATGTCGCCGGCGAGAATCGGCAGCAGCGCGAGCATCACACCGCCGCGCATGCCGGCGTAGGTGCAGTTGATGACACCGGTCTGCTTGTCGGTGCCGGTGAAGTCGAACGTGAGGTGATCGGCCGTCTTGCTCATCGCGACAGTGATCTTGTGCACGCCGCGGTCGCCCGTGTGCGACTGGTCCTGGTAGCCGGTCGCCTTCCATGTCCCGTCGGGCAGCGACGTCAACTTGCTGCGGAGGCGGCCCTCGGCATCGGTCATCATGCGCTTCATGACGGCCTTGACCGTGTCGGCGCCGTACTGCTCGATCACGGCGAGCATGCGATTGCGACCGACGGTGTTGGCGCCGATCTTCGCCCGGAGGTCGAGACCGACCAACATCGGAACCCGTGAGCGCCGCACCCAGACGTCGGCGACGTCGCGCTGAAGTTCGTAGTCGCGCACCACCTTGATCGGCGGTGTCGGAAGGGATTCGGAGAACACGTCTTTCGCGGACGGATCGAACGAGCCGAGGCCCGATCCACCGAGGTCCGGCTCGTGGCAGATCGCACTGGTCCAGGCGAACAACTGTCCTTCGTGAAAGATCGGCTGGTAGACGATGACGTCGCTCTGATGAAGTCCGCCGCCGACCCAGGGATCGTTGCAGAGGAACATGTCGCCCGGGGCGATCCCGGGGTTCGTGGCCCGATGCTGCAGCGTCCAATAGATCGCGAGATCGACGGCACCGACGAGCATGGTGTTGTACAGACCGACCTGAACTTCCTGTCCCACTTCGTCACTGATCGCGAAGTCGAAGTCGTTGGCGTCGGTGACGATCGGCGAACCCGACATCCGCTTGAGCGCCTCACCCATCTCGTCGGTGACCGACCACAGCCGGTGCCGGATGACCTCGTAGGTCAACGGATCGAGGTCGTCGATCTGCTGCTGGTTGACGGTGTGGATCGGGAGGGACGGAGGTAGGGAACGGTACAGGGCGTCGGGATCGACGGGGCGGCTCGAGAAGATCTCGGAACCGGGAATGGCTGAGGTCATGGTGGCTCCTACCAGTCTTACTGGGCGATGATGTTGAGGTTGCCGAGGCGGTCGACGGTGCCGGTGGTGCCGTGGGGAACAACGACCGTCGTGGTGGGAACCTCGACGATCGCGGGGCCGGCGAGGACGTGACCGGCTGCGAGCTTGCTGTAGTCGTAGATGTCGGTGTCGACGTAGCCGATCCGTCCGTCCAGGCACACTTTCCGTGAACCGATGCGCGCCTTGGCGGCGTCGGACGAATCAGCCGATTTGAGCTCCGGCAGCGTCGGCGAGAACGGTAGAACGCCGGTCGCACGAACTCGGTAGGTGATGGCTTGGATGCCCGCCTCGCGGAATCCACTGTCCTTGCCGTAGAGGTCTGCATATCGCTGCTCGAAGAGATCCGACGCGTGCGCGACGCTGGCGGCGTCGAGGTTTCCCTCCGGGATGGCGGTGGCGACCTCGGCCAGCTGCATCGTGTACCGCATGTCGATCTCGCGTTCGACCTGGATTCGACTGAACGACAGTCCCTGTCGACCGAGTGCGTCGCGTACCCGCTTCTCGAGACCCTCGAAGTTGCGTTCGGCGCGCGCCGGGTCGAGCGGCATCGCGGCGGGATCGGACAGCTCGGCAGCGAGCACGATGTTCGACGACGCGAGACCGTAGGCCGAGAACGCCGAAGCGACCTGCCCGAGTGGCACGATGACTTCCTTGACGCCGACTTCGGCCGCGTACCGGGCGCAATGGGCTGGTCCAGCTCCCCCGAACGCGTAGAGCACGAAGTTGCGCGGATCGTGACCTGCCTCGACGACGGTCTTGCGCAGCAGATCTCCGGTTTGCGCGTTCTGTACCGCATAGATTGCCGCAGCAGCGTCCTCGATGGACAGCCCGAGCGGCTCGGCGATGCGGCGTCGAATTGCCTCGCGCGCGAGTTCCTTGTCGAGTGGTTTACGTCCGCCGAGGAGGCCCCGTTCGGGCAGGATGCCGAGGACGAGATTGGCGTCGGCGTTGGTCGGTTCGGTTCCGCCCTGTCCGTAGCAGGCAGGCCCTGGTACTGCCTGAGCGCTGTGCGGACCGATCTGCAGGTTTCCACCTGGATCGACCCACGCGATCGCTCCGCCGCCGGAACCGATCGCATGCACCTCGAGGGTGGGCACGTTGATCGGATGATGGTTGATGATCGTGCTCGACGCGCGTACCGGTTCGCCGTCCACGACGAGTCCGACGAGGAAGGTCGTCCCGCCGACGTCGGTGGCGATGATGTTCTTGTGTCCGAGTTGTTTGCCGAGTGACACCGCGCCGACGACGCCGCCGGTCAGAACGGAGCCGACGGTGCTGATGGCATTCTTCGGGGCCTCTGCTGCGGCGACTGCGCCGCCGTTGCTCTGCATCACCAGCAGTGGTCCGGCGAGATCGAGCGCGCGGAGCTTGGATTCGAGCGAACCGAGATAGTCGGCGAGTCCGGGGCCGATCTGGGTGCTCATGATCGTGGTCGCGTTGCGAGCGAACTCCCGGATGCGGGGACTGACCTCCGAGGACAGCGAGACGAACATGGTGGGGTCGATCTCGTGGACGAGCTCGCGAATTCGATTTTCGTGCACTGGGTTTCGGAAGGACCACAGCAACGAGACCGCGATACCGGATACACCGTCGTCGACGAGGCTTCCAATGGCGATCCGGGCCGAATCCTCGTCGAGGGCGACGACGACGTTGCCGTCGCGATCGAGCCGCTCGGTGACCTCGAGAGCATGTCGTTTCGGAACAAGACCGTGAGACTTGCTTTGTCCCATCACGTTCTGCAGCTGCTCGGGAGAGCCACCGAGGTATCTGCCCTCGACGTTCATTATGTAGATCGAATCCCGGTGGCCCTTGGTGGTGAGAAACCCGACGGGCGGCACGTTGCCCATCACCAAGGCGTTCAGCGAGGACGTGGTGCCGTGGGCGATGTGGTGCGTGTTCGCCAGCATCTCGCGCGTCGAGCTCCCCAGCTGCTCGGCCAGTGCGTCGAGCACGTCCATCACACCCAGTGAGTAGTCGGGTGGTGTCGACGGTGCTTTCGCGGCGACGACCGTGCCGGAGCCGTCGTCGAGTACTGCGTCTGTGAACGTTCCGCCGACGTCCACTCCGATCACATATGCCATGCCGGTGTGCTCCTTAGGTCCGAGTCGAAGACGCCAGTGCGGTGTGAGAACCCTCTCGAACACCGCTTACGTCTGCGTCGAGTATTCGACGTGAACGACAACATGTCAAGCGGCAAATGTGAGCGCTATCACCATGCTCGATGGTGCCTGACCGGATCGCGGTCGTCGATTGCGCAGGCCAGTGTCGCTTGACGAATTGTCATTCACGTCGAATACTCGTCATCAACGTCAAATTCTGAGAAGGGACGCTATGAAAATCCACCGCGTCGGACTCGTCGTACCGAGTTCGAATGTGACGGTCGAAACCGAGATGCCCGCGCTGCTGGGGCGACACCGCGACGCCACGTTCTCGTTCCATTCGAGCCGGATGCGCATGCAGGCCGTGTCGCCGGAACAACTTCGTGCGATGAATGCCCAGCGCGAACGGTGTGTTCTCGAACTCGGCGATGCCGGCGTCGACGCACTCCTGTACGCGTGTCTCGTCGCGCTCATGGTTGCCGGACCCGGAGAGCACCAACGCGTCGAGGGACTCGTCGCCGAGCAGTTGGCAACGGGTGGGTCCGACGCCGCGGTTCGCTCGAGTGCCGGTGCGCTGATCGAGGGTCTGCGTGCGCTGGACGCAACCGACATTGTCCTGGTGACGCCGTACATGCGGCCTCTCGCCGAGAAAGTCGTCGAGTACATCGAGGCCGAAGGGATTCGGGTGCTCGACTGGCGCGCACTGGAGGTCTCCGACAACGCCGAGGTCGGGTGCATACCCGGAGAACGGGTGATGGACGCGGCTCGATCCCTCGATCTCAGCGGCGCCGACGCGCTGGTGATCTCGGCGTGCGTGCAGATGCCCTCGCTGCCACTCGTGCAGGCGGCCGAGGACGAATTCGGCATTCCGGTGCTGTCGGCGGCCACGGCGGGCGCCTACAGCCTGCTGCGGGCTCTCGATGTGCCCGTGGATCTACCCGGTGCCGGCTCGCTGTTGCGGGCCGACGTACCGGCAACTCTGTAAAGGAAGGTACTGCGTCATGTCCGACATGCGCCACAAAGTCAAAGGCGTCGATCACGTCGCCTACCCCACCTTCGACCCGGCGGGCACGGTGGAGTTCTACCGCGATGTGCTCGGTTTCCCCGTCGTGCACTCGATCTGTGCCGCCGGGTGGGGACCGGAAAAGCATCCCGACTTCATCCACTTCTTCTTCGACATCGGCAACGACGACCGACTCGCCTTCTTCTACTACTTCGGCCTCGAGCCGTTCGAGGGTGGACCACAGGGCGATTCGTACTCACGCTTCGCCGAGGACGTACCGATCTTCTTCATCAGGTCGCGGCATCTCGCTATCCACGTCGACAGTGAAGACGACCTCATGGAGTACCGGGGTCGACTCGACAGGAGTAGCTGGCCGGTCGAGATGCAGATCCAACACGAGACGATCGAGTCGATCTACACGCACGACCCCAACGGCTACATGATCGAGATCACCAGGGCGATGCGGTCGGTGACGCCTCAGGAGGATCTCGACGCCAACCTGACGATCGACGCGCTCATCGACGTCGTGCGCGGGCAGGATCCGAGCATGGCGAACCTCCTCGTACGCAAAGCCGAACTGATCCTGGAACGGGCAGAGGGGGCTTCGGTTCGATGACAACGATGTTCGTACTCGACATTCCCGAGAACACGTCGATCGTTGCGGTCGCGGACAGTGATCCTGCGGTGGTCCTCGATCGGGTCGGTTCCTACTTCCGCATGGTCTCGGACGGCATCATCGTCATCGACCGTCGAGCGACCGGGTGCAGGCACGCGGTCTGGTACAGCAGCGTCGCAGGCCTGATGAACTCTCGAATCACGCAGTGGGACAAAGACGCGATGAAGATCGAGCCGGCATGACAGGGTTGGGTGCAGGCCGCTACATCGAGGCCGCACAGGTACCGTCGTCGACGGTTACCTCGGTGCACGAACTGTCGACCGCAGACGGCGCCAAGGTCACCGGCGTACTGCGTTCGGTTCCCGGAGCCCGCACCGTCGTCTCGCTCATGCACCCCCGGCAGGATCTGACGCATCATGTCCTCGTTCCGGAACTCCTGGCTCGCGGATTTGCGGTCTGGACGCAGGGCACGCGCTCGGTCAACAACGACATCTCGCTATTGCACGAGCAAGCGCTGCTCGACGCCGCCGCGGGCCAGGTCTTCCTGTGCGACAGAACATTCGAACATCGTGTGACACTGGGACATTCAGGTGGAGGCACGCTGTACGCCTTCTATCACCAGCAGGCAGGATCGGAGCCGAAAAGTCGGTTGTCGTGCACTCCTTCGGGCCGGCCGGTCGATCTGGCGGCGGCCGACATGCCTCTTCCCGACGGCGCGATCTTCATGGCACCGCATCCGGGTCAGGGCGCGCTGCTGCTCCGGCTGATCGACCCGTCGGTCGTCGACGAGTCCGATCCCATGTCGGTCGATCCGGTCCTCGACCCGTTCGATCCGGCCAACGGCTTCGCCGAACCCCCGAACAGTTCGTCCTATTCGGAGGAGTTCGTACAGCGGTATCGGAGGGCCCAGCAGGATCGTGTTGCGCGGCTCGACGACATCGCGCGATCTCGCGTCGCGGAGGCGTCGGATGCACGCCGTCGGTTCGGCTCGAGTGGCGATCCTGCCGACCGCCGAAATGCATTGGCACCACGGATTCTGACCGTGTATCGAACCGACGCGGATCTGCGGTTCACCGACCTGTCGTTGAGTCCGAACGCGCGGCCGTACGGTTCGTTGTTCGGTCGGCGGCCGGATCTGACGAACTACGGCTTGGTCGGATTCGCTCGGTTCGCCAGCCCGGATGCCTGGCTGTCCACGTGGTCCGGTCTGACCACCAACGCCGACTTCGTGCGCTGCGCGCCCGCGGTCGAGGTGCCGTCGTTGTTCGTCGAACTGACCGGGGATCAGGCGTGCTTTCCGGAAGATGTGTCGAGAATGTGCGATGCACTTGGGTCGTCGGATAAAACGCGGGTCGCAGTCGAGGGCACCCACTTCGGTGGCCCGATCGCCGACGGTGCTCCCACCGGTGCCGCCCTGGCCGCCGCCGAGATCGGTGAGTGGTTGTCCGAACGCTTCCGCTGAGAAAGAGGTTTCGCACGGATTTCGGCCGATTTCGGCGCGTAACCTCGATTTCGGCGGGGGGTCAGATCGCGCCCAAATCCGAGGACACCCAGTGTTCGGTCTGTAGGAAGAACACTGTCTGTTCCCCGTGATCGGCGCTGGCGAACTGGATGTAGCCGTCGACCTTCTCGGGGGGCAGATAGCGCTCGGCCACTTCCCGCAGGTGCTGCGGGGTGCCCGGCTCTTCCCGGCTGACAGGGCCGTCGACCGCCACGTACCTGATCGACGGTTCGACCCGCTCGACCATCAGGCTGAAACGTCCTGCAGCGCGTATCAACTCGGCCTTCTTGGAGTTCTTTCCGGTCAGCACCCAGGCTTCACCGCCCGGTGTGTACTGGTACCAGACCGGTACCGTCAGTGGGCCTCGATCGGCGCCCGCGAACACCGACAGCGCCGCAATGTGCGGCTCGGACAGAAACTCTTCACGCTCCGACTTCGACAGTGGCATGGAATGAGCCTAAGTCGTCTGTTACAGATCGTCGAAGGGTTTGGCGTATCGAAATGTCCCGTTCACCGGGCCGTCCGAGAGTTGGAGGGCTTGGAAGTATGTACCCCATTCGGGGTCGGGAGACCCGACGCCCACCTCGGACCCGGCCTGGAATCCGAACCGGCCGTAGTAGTCCGGCTCGCCGAGCAGTACGAGCAATCGCTCGCGTGTGGCCTCGGCCGCGCCCACCAACGCGAACATCAACGCCGTCCCGACGCCCCGCCCCTGGTACTCCGGTAGAACGGCGAGCGGTCCGATACCGACGGCTCCGATGCCCACGCCCTCGATGCCCACGCCCTCGATGCCCACGCCCTCGGTGTCGCCGCCTTCGATGTCGCCGACGAAACCCCGGGACCCGATGACGTATCCCACGATCCGATCGCCGTCGAGCGCGACGAGTGACAGTTCCGGGATGTAGCCGTCGTCGAAGAGTCTTTCGGTAAGTCCGACCTCGATGGGAACGCCGTCGTCCTTGGCGAACGCGTCGTGGATCATCCGAAGAACCGCGGGTCGGTCGGCGGGCCGTTCACGTCGTAGCAGCACTCGGCCATTCTCCCGCTTCTGTCACCGTGCCCACTACCTCGGCTTCAGCACGATCTCCGTGGGGTGCGCATCTGCGGGAGTGTTGACGGCATGGCGGACGGCCAGAGCGACCGTGTCGGCCTGCAGGAACTTCGACCCGTCGTAGACGTCGCCCTCGTGCTCGACGATTGCACGCTGCATGTCGGTATCGATCCGCCCCGGGTGGACGGACGTGACGCGCAGTGACGGCTCCTCCTGGCGCAACGCGTCGCCGAACGCCCGCAACGCGAACTTCGACGCCGCATACGCACCCCAGCCCGGATTCGCGCGCAGACCGGCACCGGAATTGATCAGCACCACATGCCCGCCTGCCCGTCGTAGAGCGGGCAGTAATTCCTTCGTCAACGACACGACAGCGAGGACGTTGCCTTCGTACTGTGCTCGCCAGTCGTCGATCGACGACTCCTCGATCGTGCCGAGCGCCGCGACGCCTGCATTGTGAACGAGCACGTCCAGCGAATCGATGCCGCGGGCAGCAGAGGCGACCGCGTCGTGATCGGTCAGATCGACCGGCCATGGGGTCGAATTTTCGAGTTCTGCGGATATCGATGCCAGCGACTGCGACGACCGCCCGCCCAGGTAGAGGTGGTGATCGGGCGCGAGTTGACGCGCTATTGCCGCGCCGAGGCCTCGGCTGGCGCCCGTCACCAGAGCCGTTGAAGTCATACGGTCAACTTATCCAATGGTCATTCCGCAGGCTCCACTCCCGCCCGAGTCAGAAGGTCATTCCGGCATCGATCGCCATCTGCCTCGTCGTGTTCCCGCCGTCGAGGGCCTCTCGGATGATGTCCGCGTGCCCGGCATGCTGGGATACCTCGCGGAGGATGTGCAGCAGCGTGAAGCGCGCCGATTGCCACTCACGCTCCGGAGCCCACGGCGCCGTCGGAAGCGGGACCTGAAGGTCGAGGTCCATCTCGGCCACCGCCGCCTCGGTTGCCTCGGCTACGCGCGCATACTCCTCGACGAGTCCCGCGACGGTCTGATCGGCGCTGAGGACGTACTCCTCGGCCGCGGCGGCCATGTCGAACTCAGCGGTGTCGTCCATGTCCGCGATGACTTTCATCCAGCTGCGCTCGTTGCCTACGACGTGGCTCAACAGACCGCCGAGAGTCAGATCGCTGACCGTGGTCCGCTCCCGCGCTTGCTCGTCGGTAATGCCTTGGACGGTGATGAGGAAGTTCTTGCGCTGGTCGGCGAGCATTCGGAGGATGTCGGCCTTTTCACCGGTGAGTGTCATGTCGAGGTCCCTTTCGTCGGCGTCGAACCAACTCTAAGAACAATTGCGGACAACTTCGGTCCTCGACAAAAGATCAATTCTGGGTCAACAGTGAACCCTCGATAGGCGGAAAGTCAGGAACGGTCGCAAACTAGAGATATGGGCGACCGTGGATTCACCTCGACACAGCTGGCCGCTCGGGCTGCCTACCTACTGCGCGGCAACGACCTCGGCACGATGACGAGCGCCGCGCCGCGGTTGTACCCGCATATGTGGAGCTGGGATGCCGCGTTCGTATCGGTAGGTCTGGCGCCACTGAGCGTCGAGCGTGCAGTCGTCGAACTCGACACGTTGCTGTCCGCGCAGTGGAAGAACGGGATGATTCCGCACATCGTGTTCGCGAACGGTGTCGACGGCTATTTCCCCGGCCCGGGTAGGTGGGAGACGACCGAATTGGCGGTGCACGCGCCGTTGGGCGTGCAGACGTCTGGCATCACACAGCCACCTGTCCACGCGATCGCCGTGCAGCGCATTCTCGACCATTCGCGTCGCCACGGCAGGACGACGCGCGCAGTGGCCGAGGAATTTCTCGATCGGCGTTGGGACAACCTGGTCCGGTGGCACCGCTGGCTCGCCGAAGCGCGTGACATCGCCGACAACGGACGGGTCACTCTCTTCCACGGCTGGGAGTCCGGCATGGACAACTCCCCGCGATGGGACGCCTCATACCGAGGCGTCGTGGCCGGAGCGATGCCTGCGTATGTTCGCAAGGACGATGCAGTCATCACCGACGCCTCGCAGCGGCCGAGCAATCTCGAATACGACCGCTACATCTGGTTGGTCGAGGAAATGAAACAAGCGGGATACGACGACGCCGCCCTCGCCGAGAAGATGAGCTTCGCGGTCGAGGACGTGTTCGTCAGCGCGATCTTCGCGATGGCGTGCGACGTGTTGGCGACGATCGGTGAGGAGCATTCCAAACCGAACTCCGACGTCCGCGAACTCCGCGGCTGGGCTGACAAGTTCCGCAAAGGCGTCATCGCGACGACGGATGCACGCTCCGGCGCTGCACGAGATTACGACCTCCGAGCCGGCCGATGGATCACGACCGACACCATCGCCATGTTTGCACCACTGTTGTGCGGGGGGTTGGCTCGCGAGCAGGAACGGACGCTGCTTCGGATGTTCGAGGGGACGAGATTCTGCGGGCACCCGGATCTGCGATACGCGGTTCCACCGTCGACTTCGCCTGTGTCGCGGGACTTCAAGCCTCGCGAGTATTGGCGTGGCCCGGTCTGGCCCGTCATCACCTGGTTGTTCTCGTGGGCGTTCTCGCGTCGCGGCTGGGCGGAACGATCGCTGAACCTGCGCGAGGAAGGTCTGCGCCAAGCGAGCGACGGAAGCTTCGCCGAGTACTACGAACCGTTCACGGGTGAGCCACTCGGAAGTATGCAGCAATCCTGGACGGCGGCTGCGGTTCTCGACTGGCTGGGCTGAGAGGGGGCCTCCGGCCCCAGTGGCACGGTTAAGTGCACCCTGGTGCGCTCTTTCGTGCCACTGGGCCGGAGGCACACCGACCGACCGCGCGTGCGCTCGAGTGCATCCGGTGTACTCAACCACCGATCGCGTTGACGCCGTTCGCCCCGAGGTGACGCGCAACGAGCGGACCTACGGCGCGCAACGCCGATGCCGAGGTCATCTGCCAATGCGACTGCGGAACCGTGTACGTCGTGATCTGACCGCGAATGTAGGGGTGCCAGGTGGAGAGTCCATGCATCTCCTCGTGCGCCGCGCCGACGAACAGCACGTCCCCGTCGTAGACACCCGGGACGTGGCCGACGGCGAGCTCGTGGTTATGGCGGGCCGCAGCGATGAGTCGCTCGACCTCGTGAGTCTCGATGACGTCCGAGCCGGCGACGAGGGAAGGCAACGACTCGAGTGTGATGCGTTGTCCGTTGATTCCGGGCAGCGTGATTCCGACGGCGTCGAGCAGGTCTGCTGCGGGAAGGCTTGCTTCCAACGCGTTCTCCCGTTGGACGGCATGGCTGTCCAGCAGTACGAGCGAATCGACATGCTTGCCCTGCTGCCGTAACCGGACGGCCATGGCGTGGGTGATGGTTCCGCCGAGCGACCAGCCGAGCAGATTGTAGGGGCCGTCGGGAAGGATCTTCTCGATCTCGTCGATGTACCGCTGCGCGAGAGCATCGAGCGTGCCGGGCAGATCGGATTGGCCCGGGGTCTGGATTCCGTAGATCGGTCGGTCGGTGTACTTGTCGAATTCGCTGTAGCACCAGGACAGTCCGACGATGGGATGTATGCAGAACAGCGGCGCGCCCTCTCCATTCGTCCTGATGGGGAACACGATGTCGAAGGAGCTGGCCGAACCTGAATTCAGCTGAGGCGCACTCGATTCCGGCGTCATATCCGTCAGAAGCGCCGTATCCGCGCGCAGCGTGCCGAGAACCTTCAGGGCCGACAGCGACGAACCGCTGCGCTCGGAGAATTCGTCCGTAAGTCCGATGTCGCTCACTGCAAGTACCCTCCGCGAGTGTTTCGATGACGAGCCGTTCGGTCGCTGACCACCAGGTCTGTCTTGTCTGAGGTTTACACAACCGTTACCACCGGTCAACCAGCTCGAGCGGCTGACCGAGAGCGTGCGGAGAAGTCACATATGCGGTCGATCGATTGAATGAAACCTAACAACGACGAAGGCGCGCATAGCGGTTCACCACCGGCTATGCGCGCCTTCGAGGGCGGAGACTCAGGACTTCCAGACAGCCACCATCGAGGGACGCGGCTGGGAGTCGCCACCGTCGGGCCAGTGCGAGCCCGGGGCGTCGGCCGACGCGTCGTCGAGCTCGCCCGGATGCTGGACCGCGACCACAACGCGCTCGTCCTGGATGATCGGGCCGCAGGTCTCGGCGCCGACGGGCACCGTCAGGAACTGGCGGGTCTCGCCGCGACGCTCTCCGTCGACGACCACGGCGAACAGTCCGTCGTTGGATTCGAGAGCGTTGCCGTCCGTCGAGATCCACAGGTTGCCCTTGGAATCGAACGCAAGGTTGTCCGGGCAGGAGATCGGGCTGACCTGAGTCTTGTCGAAGCCGCCGAAGTAGGTGTCGGCTTCGTTCGGGTCGCCGGCGACGATCAGCAGATTCCAGACGAACGTGGTGCCCGCGTGATCGTCCTCGAGCTCGAGAACCTGACCGTTCTTGTTCTTGTTGCGGGGGTTGGCCTCGTCCACGCCGGCCTTGCCCTCGGTGCCGCGGTTGCTGTTGTTGGTCAGCGCGACGTAGACCTTTCCGGTGACAGGGTTCGCCTCGAAGTCCTCCGGGCGGTCCATCTTGGTGGCGCCGACCTCGTCACCGGCCTGCCGAGTGAACACGGCAACCTCTTCGGCAGACATACCGTCGACGAGCGATTCGCCTCGGCCGTCCTCGTTCGTGCGCAGCAGCGGAATCCACTCGCCCTTACCGGCGAACTTGCCCGACGGAGGAAGCGTTCCGCTGCCGTCGATCGCGTCCGGTGCATCCCCGGTGAGCACGGCGACGTACAGGGTGCCTGCGTCGAGGATGGTCATGTTCTCGCGCATGGCTGCCTGGCCGCCACCGGACATCATCTTCCGACTCGAGACAAATTTGTACATGTAGTCGAAGCGCTCATCGTCGCCGCTGTACGCGACGACTGTGCCGTCGTCGGTGACGTGGATGGTTGCGGCCTCGTGCTTGAACCGTCCGAGCGCGGTGTGCTTGATCGGTGTCGAATTCGGATCCCACGGATCGACCTCGACGACGTAGCCGAATCGGTTGACCTCATTCGGTTCCTGTGCGATGTCGAAACGCTTGTCGAAGCGCTCCCACTTCCGATCGCTGGCCGCGCCTTCGATTCCGTACCGTGCCAGACGTGCTGCCTGGACGGGTTCGGTGACCGATTCGGCGTTGCCGAAGTACTGGTTGAAGTTCTCCTCGCCCGAAAGCACAGTGCCCCAAGGCGTCAGGCCACCGGAGCAGTTGTTGAACGTGCCGATGGCCTTCGTTCCTGTCGGATCGACGCTCGTCTTGAGCAGATCGCTGCCGGCAGCCGGGCCAGTGATGACGAACTCCGACGTTCCGGTGATGCGACGGTTGTACTGGCTGAACGCCGGTGTCAATTTGCCCGAGCCCGATTCGCCGTTGACCTGCACTACCGAAAGACCGTGTGCTGCAAGGGCAATATCGAACTGCTCGCGCGTCGGATTCTCCTCGTCGTATCCCTTGAACAGGAACGGCTCGGCGGTGTACTCGTGGCTGACCACCAGCAGGTACCCGTTCGGTGTGCCCTCGATCGGAAGCAATCCGGCGAAGTCGTTGTTGAAACCGAACTGCATCGCCTGTGCGGCCGCGGTCTGGTTGTCGAAGTCGAAAGCAGGTGCGCCTTCCAGAACCGGATCGCCCCAGCGGATGATGACGGCCTGCTCGTAACCCTCCGGGATCACCACTGCATCCTCGGTATTGGGCTCCACTGCCGTGAAGTCGACGCCATCGACCGGAGGCGCACTCGTCGACCCTGCTGATCCCGTCGAGGCTGGCTCATCGGTGCTACAGGCGGCCAAGATGCCGCCTGCACCGACCGCTACCACGGCCATCGCGCCGCCGCGGAGAACCCCACGCCGGGTCATTGCGGTCTTGACGACGTCGCCGAAGTATTGACCCTTCGAGGTATTGGGAACCTCGTGGAAGCAGGCATCGCCGCACTTGTACTTGCACGTCACGTTCGACCGCGATGAGCTGCCGTCATGGGTTGTCAGGATAGGAAGAAGCTTCATGGATTGGCACAGTGTCAGCAAAAAGCGAAAGTAAAGAAACGCCAAGGTGAAGTCGGGAAGAACGAGCCTGCCCTAAGCGGCTCTTTCACGCTGGTGCGGCTCCGCCGCCAGTGGCATGGTTAAGCGTGTTCCGACAAACTTGAACGCGCCACTGGCGCGGAGCGCCACCTCCTACACCGGCGCGGACCGACCTACAGCACCTGCGACAGAAACTGCTTCAGGCGATCGGTGTGCGGATCGTCGAAAAGCTGTTCCGGAGTGCCGGTTTCGACAGCGCTTCCGTGGTCCATGAACAGCACCTTGTTCGACACCGAGCGGGCGAAGCCCATTTCGTGGGTGACGACCACCATCGTCATACCGCCCGACGCGAGATCCGCCATCAACGACAGCACACCCTTGACCAGCTCCGGATCCAGAGCAGACGTGGCTTCGTCGAAGAACATGACCTCGGGCTTCATGGCGAGTGCACGGGCGATCGCAACGCGCTGCTGCTGGCCACCGGACAAGTTGCCGGGACGCGAGTCTGCCTTGTTGGACAGACCGACCAACTCCAGCTGCTCCATCGCAGCGGCCCGCGATTCGTCCCTGGACATACCCTTGAGCTTCTGCGGAGCGAGGGCGACGTTGTCGGCAACGGTCTTGTGTGGGAACAGATTGAAGTGCTGGAAAACCATCCCGATGCGTTGACGCAGGTGGTCCGGATTGTCCTTCAGAACGGATTTCCCACCGAGCAGGATGTCACCCTGATCGGGTTCGTGCAGCCGATTGAGAGCGCGAAGCAACGTCGACTTGCCGGACCCGGACGGCCCGATCACCGTCGTCGTCCGGCCTGCGTCGACGTGAATGTTCACCCCGCGCAGGACCTTGTTGCTACCGAATGCGAGGTGAATATCGGTTCCGGTCAACGAAACTGAGCTCATGTTCTACCTCTCCACCACGATGGACGCCTCGACCGGATCGAGGGTGCCCGACGTGTCGGCCTTGCCGGAGCGCAGGCGCTTGTCGATGAAGTTCACCAGGTGCGTCAATGGAACGGTCAAGATCAAATAGAACACGCCTGCCGCGAGCAGCGGCGACAGATTGCCGGTCTGCGCGGCGGTGTCCTGCCCGATTCGGAACAACTCACGTTGCGACGCAAGCAGACCGAGGAAATAGATCAGCGAACTGTCCTTGATCAGCGAGATGAACTGATTGACGATCGCAGGCAACACACGCCGGATCCCCTGCGGGACGACGACGAGAGTCATCGACTTGCGATAGCTGAAACCGAGCGCGCGTGAGGCTTCGAGCTGACCGGAGTCGACGCTCTGAATGCCAGACCGAAAGATTTCACCGAAATAGGCTGCGGCCATCAACGATAGAGCAGCGATGCCCAGCGGGAACGGGCTCCGGCTGCCGGTCAGCTGAGTGAGCGTCGGACCGAAACCGAGCCCGATGAGGAGAATGACCACGGCCGCGGGCAGTCCACGAAAAATGTCGGTGTACACGCGCGCAGGCCATCTCAGCCAGCGGGCGCGGGAAATCCCCGCGACCGCCAAGCCGAGACCGATGATCGTGCCGATCACTCCGGAGGACACAGCCAGAATCAGAGTGTTCGGCAATCCGACTGTGATCAGCTTGGGAACGGTCTCCCAGATGAGTTGCCAATCGAAGAACGTGTCGTACAGGTTCGAGAGGGTATCCATCGATCAGGACGCGGGAGGGGTAGACGCCTTGCTGCCCGGCTTCCAGTCCGCGGGAACCTCACGGTCCGGGTACCACTCCTTCTCCAGGGTGTTCCACGTGCCGTCGGCAACCACCGCGTCGAGACCCGAGTTGAGTGCATCGATCAGCGGCTGGTTGTCCTTGGCCACGGCGAACGCGGTGAAGTTGGTGGTGTTGATGGTCTTCTCGAGGATCGCGACACCGTCCTCGGCCTTGACCTGCCCCGAAGCCTGCTGAGACGGAGCCACCCACGCGTCGATCTGGCCGGACTTCACATTCGCGTATGCAGTGTTGTAGTCGGGGAAGCGGACCGGCTCGATGCCGAGGGTGTTGGTGACGTAGTCGTCCTGAACCGTTCCTTGCACGACGCCGATGCGCTGCTGGTCATCGAGCTCGGCGATCGTCTTGATCGAGTAGTCGTTCTTCGCTACGAGTGCCATCTCGCCGAAGTCGTAGCCGTTGGTGAATCCGACGGTGTTGCGGCGAGCATCGGTTGTCGAGATCGACGACGAGCCGGCGTCGTAGACCCGGTTGTTCACGGCAGCGAGCAGGCTGGAGAACTCGGTCGCCGAGAACTCGACGGTGAGGTCCAGTTTCGCCGCGACGGCCCGCAGCAATTCGTTGTCGAACCCGGTGAAGTTGCCGGCCTCGTCGATGAAGATGTTCGGCGGGGCGTCGGACAGGGTGCCGACGTACAGCGTGCCGGGCTTGATCAGACCGAGTTCATCGGTGTCGATTTGATCGAGCGGGGTGACGTTGTCCGTCGTGTACTTGTCGAGCGAAACCTGATCGGACCCGGCAAGTGCATTCTCGCCGGTGCCGCCGGAGGAGTTGTCACTCGAACAGGCGACGGCCCCGAGCGTAAGTGCGAGCGTTGCAGCAAAGGCTGCAAGGGCACGGCCTCGTACAGGGCGACTGTTCACTGCGGATCTCCTCGATAAACGGATCAAAAGCCCCCTGAGGCTATCGCGGTGATACCGGCCTCAGGGAATCGGATTGCGGTTGTGTCAACCCGCTATCGCTGCCCGGCATTCCCCGCCGTCGGGGATTTCAATCAGTTCGGGGATACCGTGTCGGCGATCGCCGAGGACGATGTTGCACACCTCTGCTTGCGATGCAGGTGAGAATGGGGTCGGCTCTGTCGCGTCCATGAGTCGAGAATCCACTGCCGCACGATAGACGGCAAGGGAATTTGCCGAAACTGGAAACTACTTGTGGGCCTCACGCCACGCGATCGCGTCTTTCAGTTCGGTGAGGTCGTACTCGGGACCGCCGGTTCCGACGGTGAACAATGCGACTCCGGCGTCGACGTATCCTTGCGCCTTGTCCGCTCCCGGCCACGACACCGATCGAGTGATACCCGAGACATCGCGCCCGACGCTCTCGCCGTGCTCTGCGAGGATGCCGGACTTTCGCTTCAGCTCGTCGAGATCGGCGAAGCTGTGCCAGATGTGTGCATATTCAGCGACCATTCTGAGGGTCTTCTTCTCGCCTCCGCCGCCGATGAGGATCGGAATCTCGCGCGTCGTGGCAGGATTGCCGACCTCGAGGCGGTGCTTGATGCGTGCGAGGTTCTCGTTCAGCAACTTCAAGCGCGAGCCAGCAGTGCCGAACTCGTAACCGAAGTTGTCGTAATCCTTTTCGTACCAGCCGCCACCGATACCGAGGATCAAGCGACCGCCACTGATGTGATCGACGGTGCGGGCCATATCGGCGAGCAGGTCGGGATTGCGGTAGCCGCCGCCGGTGACGAGTGCGCCGATCTCGACGTTCGACGTCTGTTCCGCCCAGGCCCCGAGCATCGTCCAGCACTCGAAGTGTGCGCCGTCGAGGACGCCGTACAGCGGATAGAAGTGATCCCAGTTGAAGACGATGTCGACGCCTGCATCCTCCGAGCGCAGTACCGCGTCGCGAATGAGCTGGTAGTCGGGGGCGTGCTGCGGCTGGAGCTGTACACCGATTCTTATGTTCATGTCTCCATGATGCGCCTCATGCGAATTGGACGCCGGTCTGGTGCATCGTCGCGCGCAGGACGAATCCGGCTTCGTCGCCGATGATCTCGCTGACGAGCGTCACGAACCGGTCGACGAATTGTCCACCATGGGAGGAGAAGTCGGAATCGCCCGGTTCGAGGTGATGGGCGAGTTCGTGTAGTACGACGAGCTCGCGAAGCGCCCATGCCTCGTTACGTCGGTGCAACGGAACCGCGATGGTGCGGGTGTCTCGCTCGTAGTGCGATGCTGTCGGCCCCGACCGCTCACGAACATGTACGACGGTCCCCGCCTCCGGCCAGGTCTGGCGGACCCAGTTCAATGCCAGGACGGAATCGACGTAGCGCTGCACCGAGTCGACAGAGGCGAACTTTCGCTCGATCGGCAACGTCAGTGTCGAGCCGAGAATCTGGACGGTGCGCAGGTCCCGCTCGTCCGCGCGGTCGAACATGGTGCGGACCATGGTTTCCGCCTCGTACACCTTGGACCGCTGTGAATCCCTGTTCTTCACCGGTGCGAGCCTAATACGAGGCTACGACCTACTTGATTCGGTGAGTGTCGAACTCGAACCGTTCCGTGTGGTCGACGCGCGAGACGACGATGGTCGCGAGAACGTTCCGGTCCGGGGGATGAACTCGAACGGTGATCGAGCCCGAGTGTGCCGCATCCAGCTGCTCGACAACTGTGCGGCGGAATTCGACGGCTTGCCCGCTGTTCGCACCGAGGCCGCCGTCGTCGAGGAGCTGTACGGTGACGCCGCGTTCACGCGCAGACCTCGCAGCCGAAACGATGTCGGGTACGTCGAGTGCGCGTGCGCGAATGCTGTCCCGCAGCGTGGCCTCGACCAACAGGGCCTCGCGCGTGCCTGCCTCGTCGAGCTGGGTGGATTCGGCGATGTGTACGAGCACCGGACGCACGAGTGAGTCGAGTCGGCGGAGCTGGCGCTCGCGTTCGTCGCGCGCGGCATCGGCTGCAGCCTTCTCGGTCACCTGCCGAGTGCGTTCGTCGTGCAGCGCGTAGATGGATGCCGCGGCGGGCCGCACGACCCGCGCGAAGAACGTTGCAGTCAGCATCAACCCCGCACACGTCACGAATGTCGAGGCTGCGCCGGCGAAATCGGGTGACGCGTTCCAGTACACGACGAACGCGGCGATCTCACCGGACCAGCCCGGCAGGACACGTCCCCGAACGCAGAGGAATGCGCACAATGCTGCCCCGCTGCCGACGGTGGTCGTCACTTCCTGGGTCTGAGTCGCGCTCGTGTCAGCAACGGTCAAGAGCACTGCTACCTGGGCGGACGGTAGTGCAGCGACCGCGAACGCCCACGTTCTCGGCATCGGGTCCCCGGACACGGCGAGCAGCAGCACTGTGCCGATGGCGAGGAGTGCGACGATGACGAACTCGGCAACACAGCCGCCTTCGGGGCCCAGCATGGCCAGGCCTGCAGCGGCCACGAAGAGACCGGCGACGACGTACGCGCCCTTCGCCTGCATTCCTACAATGGTCGACGCGTCATGGCGAGGAGGTTCGGTCACGGAATCCTCGACCACTCGAGTGCGACGACCGTTCCTTCGCCGAGACGACTGTCGATCTCCGATGTGCCCCCATCCAGGGCGGCCATCCGGCGAACGATGCTGATCTCTATGCCGAGTCGTCCGGTGCCGGTCGATGCCGTGTCGAACCCACACCCGGTGTCCGTCAGCGTGACACGTGCTGAATTCTGCCGAAGATCGACGGCGACGGCCCGCTCGGCGTGGGCTCCGGCGTGTTGGACGCTGTTGCGGAGCGCTTCGGCCATCGCTCCCCCGAGGGCGGACTGCACCGCCATCGGGTACATCGACGCGTTCACGTCGATGTACGACGAGACGCTCACAGCATGATCCGAACGGGTCTCGTCGACGATCGTCGAGAGAGTGTCGACGAGCTGTGCAGCCGTTACTCGGCCGGCCGGATCGGTGTCCTTCGCTGCGAGATCCAGTGCGTCGAGCGCGCTTCGCGCGTCAGCGGGTAGACGCCTATCTGTGTCGGGCCGGGTCGCGGCAAGCAGTGTTGTGAGCACTCGATCGTGAATCAGTGCGTCGAACCATGCCCGTTCGCGTTCCCGAGCCTGCGCCACCGCGGTGTCGACGGCCGCATGCTCGACGAGTTCGGTTGTGGCATCCAGTACGTCGCCGGTGCGTAGGGCCATGATGACGGCTCCCGCCAGCAGTGCGGTTATGCCGAACGCCCAGATTGCTGCATAGCCGATGGCCGACGGCGACGCCTCGGGCCCGAACAATCCCAGTTGATCGATGGCTGCAACCGACGTTGTTGCCACGAATTGAACCGCCAGCGTTACCAGCGGACGCCAAACGAGTGCGGCGCAGAGCCCGGCGAGCCCGGCGAAAGCCGACAACCACGAGCCCCGCACGGCGCCGACGAGCACGTCACCGTTCCAGGCGACCAGCCACAACGCAGCCGCCAGGGGAATGCCCACCGCCGCACACGTGGCCGCGGCAGTAATCCACGACGGCGCAACGATGGTCACGACGAACAGGGCGATACCTGGCACGAACACCGACACCATCGCAATCGGCGTCCACCACCAGGCGAGGATGCGAGTGCCTTCGGCAATTTCGGACACGGAAACCAACAGGAACGCGATGAACCCGGCGCCTACGAATCGTGCAATCACTATTCGAATGCGATTGCCGGGGGTGATCTCGTCGACAGGCGCGCCGCTCGTGGCCCGAGCCGCAGCGTCGCTTTGGTGTCGCATCCCGGACACGCTACCTGCAGGTTCAGCGGCCGAGTTGCCCGCGTGCAGCGCCGATTTCGGGTTCACCGCCAAGCCTGGCGGCTCGTCCGGCGCGGTCACCGGCGGATCTGGCACCTTGCGAGTAACCAGCGTTCGCGCTCTGCCGTCGCCACGTTCCACGGGCTTTCGAGGTGGCCGAATAGTAGTCGCGTAACTCGACCTCCTTGTTGCGCAGCACGAGTGCCGTGCCCGCATCGGGCTTCTCCTCTGCGATGGCCTTCACCTCGGCCTCCTTCTTGACTGCCTGGAGGCGCTTGCCGATGCGCTCCGCGAAGGCCGTCTGGAAGTTCAAACGAGCGGTGACACCCGCGACAGGCACTACTTCTTTCGTCGTCCGACGTCTGGGGCCGTAGCCCTTCGTGACCGTGCGGACGGCTGTTTCTCCGCGGTAGGCGCCCGACTTGATGTACGCGTCCGACGCCCGCACCATTTGGATGAGCAGGCTCGAATACAGCGCCTCACACGTGTCGATGTCGGAGTCGAATCCGTAGGCGAACACCTGGGACGACGAGTGTGCGATGTCGCACTTGACGTCGTTGGCGAAGGCGATCGAGACGAACAGGTGCACGAACGTCTTGAGTCCTCGTTTTCCGGGCTCGCCGATCCTGATCACACGCTGCGCAGGAGTCGCGCGCTTCTCGCGTGACGCACTGTGCGAACGCGCCACCGCAAGATCGATCGATGTGGCCGACGCCAGGCGTTGCGCCGCTTCCATGAACGCCTCGGCTTCATGGGGATTGTCGGTCGACTCGGCCTGGCGTAGTAGCCCACCGATACGGGTCAGCATCTTGTCCGAACTCACGGGACAAACGCTACAACGCGCCACCGACAGCACACGCAGGCGCACGCTGGTGCAGGTGTACCGATTCAGCTTCGCGGAAATGCGCCCGTTCGGATGCATCGTGTGTCAAAGTGCGTATCGACATGTGCGTCGGGGGGAGCACATTCTCCATTTGCTGTGACCCTCCCCACGCACACCACCGTGCACGAAGTAAGTGGAGAGAAAAACAATGGCGTCTTTCATCTCGAAGGCAGTGCTGTCGAAAGCAGCGGTGCTTGCGACAGCGGCAACACTGCTGACGCTCACCGCATGCTCCAGCGACAGCGAATCCAGTGATGCCGCGTCGGAGAACGCCGACGGCCGCGGGCCCATCACGTACGTCGAAGGAAAGGACACCACCGAAACAGGTGTGGTGCGCCAGATCATCGACGAGTGGAACGCTGCGAACCCTGATGAGCAGGTCACGTTCAAGGAACAGTCCAATGACGCCGATCAGGCTCACGACGACCTGGTCCAGCATCTTCAGGCCGAGCAGAGCGACTACGACGTCATGGCTCTCGACGTCATCTGGACCGCAGAGTTCGCGGCAAAGGGCTGGCTGACCCCGCTCGAAGGGGAGTTCGCCCTGGACAACGCGGGCATCCTGCCGGCCACCGTCGAAAGTGCCACCTACAACGGCACCCAGTACGCAGCCCCGAAGAACACCAACGGTGGTCTGCTGTTCTATCGCAGCGACCTGGTCCCGACGGCTCCCACCACCTGGGACGAGCTGACCGCAAGCTGCACGATCGCGGTCGAGAACAACATCGACTGCTACGCCGGACAGTTCGCGTCGTACGAGGGTCTGACGGTCAACACGTCCGAGATCATCAACGCACACGGTGGATCGTTCGTCGCTGAGGACGGCAAGACTCCGACGGTCGACAGCCCTGAAGCACGCGCTGGCCTGCAGGCACTCGTGACGGCATTCGAGACAGGCGTCATCCCGGCTCAGGACACCACGTTCAAGGAGCCCGAGAGCCAGCAGGCATTCGAAGACGGTCAGGCTCTGTACCTGCGCAACTGGCCCTACGTCTACGGCACGGCGTCCAAGGAGGGCTCCGCTGTCGCCGGAAAGTACTCCGTCGCACCGCTTCCCGGCGTCACCGGCGTCGGTACATCCACCCTCGGTGGCTACAACGCAGCCATCAGCGCGTTCTCCGAGAACAAGGCAACGGCAGCGGACTTCCTCCGCTTCCTGCAGGGTGAGCAGGCCCAGCGCATCATCGCCGAAGGCGCACTGCCCCCCGTTCTGACCGCGCTGTACGACGACCCGGCACTGATCGCCGAAATGCCGTACCTGCCCGCACTGAAGGCGTCGATCGAGAACGCGGTACCGCGTCCGGTCACTCCGTTCTACCCGGCCGTGTCGAAGGCCGTGCAGGACAATACCTTCGCCGCGATCAAGGGTGAGAAGTCCGTGGATCAGGCGATCACGGACATGCAGGCCGGCATCGAGTCGGCAGGCTCCAACTAACGAGGCATAGCCTCGACGCGAGCAGGAGAACTTCATGGCTCTACCTACTGGTGACACCAGTGGGGCTGTAGACACGACCGCGGCCGGGGGAATTTCCCCCGGCCGCGGTCGGCATGCACGCACCGAGAAGAAGAAGCGGTTCGGATTGAGTTCCGGCCGCGCGTGGTTGCTCATCGCACCGACGCTCGTGATTCTGGCGATCGTCATCGTCTACCCCGTGATCCGGGCCCTGGTCATGTCGTTCCAGAAGGACGCGGGACTGGACCCGGCGACGGGGATGTTCGTCAAAGGTGGCAGCGCCGGATTCTCCAACTACACGCATTGGATTCTTCAGCAGTGCACGTCGGCATCGGGGACACTCGTCCCCTGCCCGCCGGGAACACTCGGCTCTCAGTTCTGGGGAGCCGTCGGCAATACCGCGTTCTTCACCGTCGTCACGGTGTCGATCGAGGTCGTGATCGGTTTCGCAATGGCAGTCATCATGGGCAAGACGTTCGCCGGTCGCGCGTTGCTGCGTGCCGCGATCCTGATCCCATGGGCCATCCCGACGGCGGTGACGGCCAAGCTCTGGTACTTCATCTTCGCGTACGACGGAATCGCCAACAAGCTTCTCGGAACGAACATCCTCTGGACAGGCGACGCCTGGCCCGCGCGATTCGCTGTCATCATTGCCGACGTGTGGAAGACGACGCCCTTCATGGCATTGCTCATTCTCGCTGGGCTGCAGATGATTCCGTCCGATGTCTACGAGGCTGCGCGAGTCGACGGCGCATCCGCGTGGCAGCGATTCACCAAGATCACCCTTCCGCTGGTCAAGCCGGCGCTCATGGTCGCGATTCTGTTTCGCACGATGGATGCACTGCGCATGTACGACCTTCCCGCGATCCTGACCGAAGGCAACCCGGCGACCAGGACGATCTCGATCCTCGTCGTCGAACAGATACGTCAGGGCTTCAACAGTGCGGCATCGCTGTCGACGATCTCGTTCATCATGATCTTCATCGTGGCGTTCATCCTGGTGAAGTTCCTTGGAGCCAATGCGGTTGCCACGCAGGAGAATCAACGTAAGGGAACGGCCTCGTGAAAGCGGCAAGGATATACGTCGGTGTCGTGATCATCCTGGTCTGGGGACTCGCTCCGTTCTACTGGATGGCCGTGACCGCATTCCGCGATCCGAGGTACACGTTCGACACCACACCCTGGCCGACGCATGTAACCCTCGAGAACTTCTCCAACGCGCTGTCGACGAGCAACGGCAACAACTTCATTCGCGCGGTGATCAACAGTCTGATCATCGGCGGTGCGACGACGTTGATCGCCCTCGTCGTCGGAATATTCTGCGCATACGCTTTGTCGCGGATCGACTTTCGCTTCAAGTACATGGTGGTCGGGGTCGTGCTCGGGGCGTCGATGTTCCCGGTCGTGGCACTCGTGACACCGCTGTTCCAGTTCTTCACCAACATCGGCTGGATCGGCAGCTACCAGGCGATGATCATTCCGAACATCTCGTTCGTTCTCCCCCTGACCATCTACACACTCGCAGCATTCTTCGCGGAACTGCCTTGGGAGCTCGAAGAGGCCGCTCGGATCGACGGGGCCGGACGCTTCCAAGCGTTCCGCTTGGTGATGTTGCCGCTCGCTGCGCCTGCGCTGTTCACCACCGCCATTCTCGCGTTCATCGCTGCGGTCAACGAGTACTTGCTGGCAAGCCAATTGTCCAGCGACAAGACAGAACCCGTGACGGTGGCCATCGCGCGGTTCTCCGGCAACGACCCACACGTGGTTCCGTATGCGGCCATCATGGCGGCGGGAACGATCGTCGCGATCCCCCTGGTGATCATGGTGCTGATCTTCCAGCGCCGAATCATCTCTGGTCTCACCTCGGGTGGCGTGAAGTCATGACCGCTCAGGACCACCTGCAATTGCTCGCGGGGATCCTGGGCTTCTTCGCGCTGATGGCCTTCATCGCCGCGGTCGCCGGGATCGTCGGGGGCGAGCCCCAGGTGTGGCCGTCCCTCGTTCTCCTCGGCTTGCTCGTGGCGCTCGGATTCGTGGTGCGGAGAATTCGCGCCTGAGTGTGTGTGCGCTGGAAGGTGCGCGTTCGCGCCCGAAGGTGACCGAATGAGCCGTTCGCTGCGGTTCGGAGCTCGGCGCGCAGGTTGCAGCGAGCGCGCGGGTTGCAACGGGTGCCTGGGCTGGAAGGTGCGCGTTCGCGCCCGAAGGTGACCGAATGAGCCGTTCGGTCACTACCCGGGGTAGGCCGAGCGAGCCGAAACTCAACCCTTGAGCCGCGCGAGCGCCACGAAGATCGGTTCGTCACCGTCGAGGTCGATCTCCTTGCGCCGCAGGAACGCGTCGAGCAGCCCCCAGACGAGGGCGGAGAGCTGGTCGACGAATTCGGCGGCCTCCAGTTCCTGATCGTCCAACCACAGGTCGGTCGCCGCCAACACCGCACCCACGGCAGCCCGGCACGCGTAGTCGATCCCGGTAGTGTCCGCATCGACCGACTTCAGGATCGTCTCCGCGACCGTCGAGAACCGGGTCGCGATGTCCCGGCCGATGTCGAGCGGGGGCGCCGCCGCGGAGTCCTCGGGTGTGGTCCGCGACTGCGCGAGGAACCGGAAGACGTTCGGGTGGCGTCCGACGACCTCGGCGTATCCCGTGATGGCATGACGCAGCGCTGACACCGGTGCATCGAGGAGGAAATTGAAGTCCGAGACCGCGAGTGTGTACACCTCGTCCGCCATCCGCTGAGCTACCGCGCTGTAGAGATCGGCCTTGTCGGCGAACTGACGGTACAGCCGGGGCTTGGTTGCTCCGGCCTCTCGCGCGATGTCGTTCATGCTCGGGTTCGGCCCGCCACTGTCGATAACTCGGTAGGCCGCATCGACGAATTCGTCCCGGGCTCTGCTTCTGCGCGCTTCCGGGTCGCGTGACGTCGGCATCCGCTCAGTCTAGGCGTTGTCCCAGGTAGTGGTGCGCGACTATTGACAGCCTGGCGGGAATTGGGGAGAGTTCACCTACGCCGTACCGACGGTAACGTTTATCGTACTAGCGGTACAACATGCAGGAGCATCGATGACGATTTTCACAGAGCGAGCCCGAGCGCGGACGGTGAACGCCGACCGGGCAGAGCTGTCGGTGCACGAGCACGGAAACCCTGACGGGCCGGTGCTCGTGCTCGTACACGGCTGGCCGGACACGCATCATCTATGGGACGGGGTGGTGCCGCACTTCGCCGAGAAGTTCCGCGTCGTCACGTACGACACCCGCGGTCACGGAGCCTCGACAGGCGACGGATCCGTTGCCGAGATGAAGCTCGCACAGCTCGCCGAGGACTTCATGGCCGTCGTCGACGCCGTGGCAGGCTCGACGCCGGTCCACGTCCTGGCCCACGATTGGGGTTCGGTCCAGGTCTGGGAGGCGATCTGCGAGCCGGGGTCCGATACCAGGATCGCGTCGTTCACCTCGATCTCCGGTCCGAGTCTCGACCACATGGGATTCTGGCTGCAGAATCCGAAGTTCACACCGAAAGGCCTGTGGCAGCTGCTGACTCAGCTCATCTCCGGCGCCTACACGTTGTTCTTCATGGCCGGCCCGCTGCCTCGGGTGTTCTTTCGGGTGTTCGGGCGAAGGTGGATCTGGTCGACTTCGCTGCGCATCGTCGAACGTGTGGACAAACGGAATGTCAACCTCTCGCCGACGTTCCGACGCGACATGGTCAGTGGACTGCGGATCTACCGCGCGAACGTTCTGCAAAAAGTGCTGAGGCCTCAGGAGCGCTACACCCATGTTCCGGTGCACCTGCTCGTCACCAGGCGTGATCCGGCGATCCGGCCTGCGTCGTTCGACGGTATCGAGCGATGGGTGACCCGGGTGAGCCGGACCGATGTGCGCTCGGGGCATTGGCTTCCGTTGAAAGACCCTGCCTTGGTCGCGCGAGAGACCTGTGCATTCGTGGAGAGGATCGAACATGAACGAGCATGACCCCGGTGAAGTATCCCTGCAGGCCCGCAATGTCTCCTTCGACTGGTCGCAGACACCGCTGCACTGGATGCCCGAGGAGCCTATTGCCTCGCACACCGTCAGTGCGCTGAATCTGCTTCTGCCCGAGGGAGAGCGGTGGTTCTGTGCCACGTACGCCGAGGCTCTACCGCTGATCGCCGATGCGAAGCTCCGTGAGGACGTGCTGGGATTCATCGGTCAGGAATCGATGCATGCCGAGACGCACAACGTCGTTCTGCACGACTACCTCGACGCGCACGATATCGACCCACGGCCGTTTGCAGCGCATGCGGAATATCTGATGCGAAAGGTGCTCGGCCCGCGACCTGCCTTGTCCGCCAGGGCCCAGAAGCAGCAGTTGGTCGAGCGAATCGCGCTGATCGGTGCGATCGAACACATGACTGCCTTCCTCGGAGACTATGCGCTCAACTCCCGGTGGGACGAGTTCGGCGGCGACGCCGTCATGATCGATCTCTTTCGCTGGCACGGGGCCGAAGAGGTCGAGCACCGAAACGTCGCGCACGACGTGGCGATGTACTTCGGCGTCGGCTACTTTCGTCGCAACATTTCGATGCTCTTCGCGTTCCTCGCGTTCCTCGTGTTGATGCTTCGGGGCACTCGGTTCATCGTTCGGCAGGACCCGGCGTTGAAGGACCGCGGATACATCGCTCTGTGGTGGGCCTGGATGTCTGCGATGCGCCGCGGTTCGCTTCCTTCTCTGGCTCGGATGACGAAAGGCGTTGCGCGATACTTGAAACCGTCGTACTCCCCCGAGAACGAAGGCAGCACAGCTCAAGCCGTGGCCTATCTCGCCACGTCACCGGCAGCCAGGGCGGCTCTGACGTGAATCTCGCGTTGCCGATTCCGGACGCGGTGCCGCCGGACCTCTACGGCCGTCGCGGGCGGGATCCGCTTCTGCGCGTGCTCGAGCGACTGATGAACGCGCACATGCATTCTCTCCGATTCCTGCACCGAAGCGACGTAGTCGGTGAGCGACGTGATCGACGCCGGCAGGTGGTGGTGGCCCATAGAGCTGTCGAGGCCCACGACGACAACGTCGTCAGCTTCACGCTCGCATCGCCCGACGGTAGCGAACTCCCTGCATGGCGGGCGGGTGCCCACATCGACGTGGAGATGCCGTCGGGCAGGGTTCGCCAGTACTCCTTGTGCGGCGACCCGGCCGACGGTAAGCGCTATCGAATTGCGGTGCGTCGCATACCGGGTGGCGACGGCGGATCGATGGAGATGCACGACGACGTCGGTGTCGGGAGCCGACTGATCATTCGCGGTCCACGCAACGCGTTTGCGTTCGCAGTTCCAGGTCACGGGTCCACTGCCGAGCATCTGCATTTCGTCGCGGGCGGTATCGGAATCACTCCGATCCTGCCGATGATGCGACTTGCGCACCGACTCGGACTGGATTGGTCGATGGTGTACACCGGCCGGAGCCGGAACTCGTTGCCGTTTCTCGACGAGATCGACGACTACGGCGACAGGGTGACGATCAGGACGGACGACGTCGACGGAATTCCCTCGGCAGACATACTTTTGACGGGATCACGCACCACATCCGCTGTCTACGCGTGCGGGCCGATGCCAATGATCGCTGTTCTGAACCGGGGTGTGAACCCGGGTTCGGAGTTTCACTTCGAACGGTTCTCGGCGCCGCCGATCGTGAACGGCGCGGAGTTCGAGGTGGAGCTTGCGCGGACCGGGCAGCGAGTCACGGTGCCAGCGGACAAGTCTGTCCTGGACGCCGTCAAACCGTTCCGTCCGGATATTGCGTATTCCTGCAGGCAGGGATTCTGTGGGACGTGTCGTGTACCGGCCGTCGGACGCCCGGAGGGCATGCTGATCTGCACCGATCGCTCGGCCGGTGAGCGGGTCGTTCTCGACCTGTGATTCATCCCGCCCAAGGCGGAGGCGCTCCGCACCAGTGGCGCGGTTAAGTGCATTGCTGTGCACTCAACCGCGCCACTGGCGGCGGAGCCGCCTTGAAACCGCTGGACCTACGCGTCGATGATGAACGCCTCGAGCTGCGTGCGCGCGACGTCGTCGGCGAGCTGCTTCGGCGGGCTCTTCATCAGGTATGCGGAAGCCGGGATGACCGGTCCGCCGATGCCGCGGTCGAGAGCGATCTTGGCCGCACGCACAGCGTCGATGATGACGCCTGCGGAGTTGGGCGAGTCCCAGACCTCGAGCTTGTACTCGAGGCTCAGTGGCACGTCACCGAAGGCGCGGCCTTCGAGGCGCACGTAGGCCCACTTGCGGTCGTCGAGCCAGCCGACGTGGTCGGACGGTCCGATGTGAACGTCCTTGGCGTTGAACTCCTTCTGGAGGTTCGACGTCACGGCCTGGGTCTTGGAGATCTTCTTCGACTCGAGGCGCGTGCGCTCGAGCATGTTGAGGAAGTCCATGTTGCCACCGACATTGAGCTGCATGGTGCGGTCGAGCTGAACACCGCGATCTTCGAACAGCTTCGCCATGACGCGGTGTGTGATGGTGGCACCGACCTGGCTCTTGATGTCGTCGCCGACGATGGGAACGCCTGCGTCGGTGAACTTCTTGGCCCAGACGGGGTCGCTGGCGATGAAGACGGGCAGCGCGTTGACGAAGGCGACGCCTGCGTCGATCGATGCCTGTGCGTAGAACTTGTCGGCCTCTTCGGATCCGACGGGCAGGTACGACACGAGCACGTCGACCTTGGCGTCACGCAGTGCCTGAGCGACATCGACCGCTTCGCCGTCGGCCTCGGTGATGGTCTCGCGGTAGTACTTTCCGAGTCCGTCGAGGGTCGGTCCGCGCAGTACCTGGACGTCCTTCGGAGCAACGTCGGCGATCTTGATGGTGTTGTTCTCGCTCGAGAAGATCGCGTCGGACAGGTCGAATCCGACCTTCTTGGCGTCGACGTCGAATGCGGCGACGAACTCGACGTCGCGGACGTGGTACTTGCCGAACTTGACGTGCATGAGGCCGGGGACAGTGGTGTTCTCGTCCGCGTCCTTGTAGTACTCCACGCCCTGTACCAGGGACGAGGCGCAGTTGCCTACACCCACAATGGCCACGCGGATGGCGTTGCTGTTCTCACCCATGGTCGGGTTCTCCTTCTGGTTTCGTTCTATGTGTCGACTTGGGGGTGGCGGTCGGGCCCGCCTGCTCGGCTGCGATGACTTCGTTGAGCCAGCGCACCTCTCTGTCACTCGACTCGAGTCCGAGCTCGTGAAGCTGACGGGTGTAGCGGTCGAGCGTCCCGCTTGCTCGATCCACGGCTTCGCGGAGCCCTTCGCGGCGCTCCTCGACCTGACGTCGCCGGCCTTCGAGAATGCGCATCCTGGCTTCCGCCGGGGTGCGACTGAAGAAGGCGAGGTGTACGCCGAATCCGTCGTCTGTGTAGTTCTGCGGTCCTGTGTCGGCTACGAGTTCGGCAAATCGCTTCTTGCCTTCCGGAGTGAGCTCGTAGACGCGCCGTGCTCGACGCTTCACAAGAGTGTCCGGACCGGCGTCCTCGGCAATCAGCCCGTCCGCCTGTAGGCGACGTAGAGCTGGGTACAGCGAGCCGTAGGAAAACGCTCTGAATGCTCCGAGCAGGCCGGTCAGGCGCTTCCGAAGCTCGTAACCGTGCATCGGAGCTTCGAGTAGCAGGCCGAGAATTGCTAGTTCGAGCACGACTACCCCCTTCTCCGATCACTGGACCGCGTTCTGCGATGCGCTCTGCGAGCATATACGCAAATTATATCGACTCGATATATGTACATACATAGCGGCAAGTGAGGTTGTAAGGACAAAGCCGCAACCCGGCCACGGCGGAACAACGAGCTCGACGATCACCCGATACTTCTTGCCGCTGACCATCGAGCCCACGATCGACCGATGGGCACGACGCATACACGCAGTCGACGACGGTTGCTGGATCACCTCCGAGCACGACATCCACCGCTGCATTCTCGCCCCAGACGGTGAACTGAGTGTCGACAGATACACCACCGAGGGCGGCGGAACCAGCGCAGTCCACGAGGGACGGCTGTACCTCCTGGGCTCGACGCGGTCGCACATGATGGATGACCGGAGGCATGGCCTCGTGCGCACCTACCCGGATGCGCAGCGATTGCGCATGTTGGACGAAGTCGACCGACGCATTGTGCCCGTGGACGGCCCGGCAGATGTCGCTGCAACGCGCGCAGATCGAGCGACGGGAGCCGACGGCACCCAGTGGTGCGTCGACGGCACGCACACACTACGGCGCATCGGCCCCGACGGCGTGACGTCGACGATCGACCTCTCGGGTTCAACTTCAACGGGTCCAACTGCAACGGGCCTAACTGAAGTGGGCACTGTTCGATGGACGACACCGGATGCGTTCACCGACCCCGCCAACGCGGACGTGGTTGCCCGGATCACCGTGGACGTCTCGCGCTTTCGTCGGAAAGCAGAGTGAATGCTTCGACGAGGCGTCCGGCAGATCAAGGTGATTCAGGATGGGCCATTCGGACTGACGGGTGATCGAGGTCGTCGTTGTCGAACACCAGGCTCGCACGCTCGGCTGGCCTCACTTCGTCGAGATACATCTGTGACGCCGCGTGGTAGCGAACCTTGAATGCGTTGTCTGCCTGCTCGTTTCCGCCGAGCGCCTCCGCGTCGCGAGCTACCCCGCGTCGTCTGGCGACGTCGAGCGAAGTGTGAACGAAGATGGTTGTGTCCCACAGGTCGGCGATCTCGGGCTTCTGGAGGAACGTACCGTCGACGATGAGGACCGCGGATTGCTGCAGTTGGACGGTAGGCTCGTCGACGGGAGTGTCGGAGGCCAAGTCGATTACGGCTCTCGTGTAGCGGTGGTC
>NZ_LVCV01000177.1 GCF_001647195.1 Rhodococcus sp. EPR-157
TTGTCGGCAGTACTGCTCTCGCGCGCGAGCCTGCCACGGTGGAAAGTCGTGCTGGCCGACCAGTTCGTCGTGATCGGGCTGATGGCGTCGACCCGCCTGGTCTCGGATTACGATTGGTACAGCAACCATCAGACACTCCCCACGACGCTGTGGGCCACCAACGCGGTGATCTCGGCGGCAATCCTGTTCGGACCCAAGGGCGGAATCGCGTCGGGCATCCTTCTGTCCGTCGTGAGCGCAGTAGTGCGAGACCAGATCGATCTCGACCTGTGGACGGACGCGACCGCACCTGTCTTGGTCTCGGTCGGTCTTGCTCTCGGCCTGGCCAGTAACACCGCGCGGCGTGCACATGCCGAACTCGAACGCGCCGCGCGGCTGGCGGCGATCACCGAGGAGCGAGAGCGACTCGCCCGTCAGGTTCACGACGGTGTTCTGCAGGTGCTCGCGTTGGTTCGCCGACGCGGTTCCGAAATCGGCGGTGCAGCAGCGGAATTAGCCGAACTCGCCGGCGAGCAGGAAGTAGCTCTGCGAATGCTCGTCTCCGAACAAGGGGAGGCAAGCCGAGTCGATTCGACCCAGGCGGAAGTGGACCTGCGTTCATTGCTGCGGCCCCGGGGCAGCACCACCGTCTCGGTCTCTGCCCCGCCGAACCCTGTACTCGTCGACAGAGCTGTCGCAGAGGAGCTTTCGGCGGTCGTCGCCACGGCTCTGTCCAACGTTGCGCTACATGCGGGCGATGGTGCCCGCGCCTACGTTCTGCTCGAGGATGTGGACGGCGAGATCATCGTCAGCATTCGCGACGACGGCCTCGGTATCGCACCGGGACGCCTTGCCGCAGCCGAAGCCGAAGGCCGTATGGGAGTGTCGAAGTCGATCCTGGGCCGGGTCGAGGCCATCGGCGGTACGGCAGTTCTCGACACGGACGTCGGCGCTGGAACAGAGTGGGAAATTCGGGTACCGAAGGGATCGCTAAGTGACTGACACACAGATTTCGATCATGGTCGTCGACGACCATCCGATGTGGCGTGACGGAGTCGCCCGCGACCTCGAAGCGGCAGGATTTCTCGTCGTGGCAACGGCGGACAGCGTCGGCGCGGCGGGGCGACGTGCCGCCGCGACCCAGCCCGACGTCGTACTCATGGACATGCATCTGCCCGACGGCAACGGCGCGGATGCGACGACCGAGGTGCTCGCAGGCTCGAAGAACAGTCGCATCCTGGTGTTGTCCGCCTCGGCCGAACGCGAGGACGTGCTCGACGCGATCAAGGCAGGTGCCACTGGGTATTTGGTCAAGAGCGCATCTGCGGAAGAGTTGTACGAGGCCGTCCGCGCGACTGCGGCAGGGCAGGCCGTGTTCACACCAGGTCTTGCAGGGCTCGTGCTCGGCGAGTATCGGCGGATCTCCACCACACCTGCAGTCGACGAGTCGGTCGCTCGTCCCACTCTGACCGACCGGGAGACCGAGGTCCTGCGGCTGGTCGCGAAGGGGCTGAGCTCGAAGCAGATCGCGACGAAGCTGACCCTGAGCCACCGAACCGTCGAGAACCACGTGCAGGCAACGCTACGGAAGCTCCAGCTGGCGAATCGTGTCGAATTGACGCGCTATGCCATCGAACAGGGGTTGTGAACTTCGGTTTGCCGGGCCCGCGGTCGGGGCACTCTCCAACGCATGACCGACACCGACAAGCCCGTCGACACGACCGTCGATCCCACCGAGAAGACTCGCGGCACCGACGCCGATACAGCCCAGAGCTCCGACGAACGCAGCGAAGCGATCGCCGAGTTCGACGGCCATCTCGACGGCGCAGGCGACTCGCAGTCGTTGCCGACGCCCGACCCCGAGGACGTCGGCAACGAGCCCTCCGACCCGAAAACGATCACGCGCTCGGAGTAGATCAGCGCCTGACCAATCGCATCAACGCGAATTTGGCGACAGGCAGGTAGGGGATGATGAGGGCGGGCGAACCGCTGACCCTCAGCCAGGTCCGTGACCCGTCCGTCCTCGACGCGACTCCGTGCGTCAGGGTCAGCCCGACGCTTCGGCGCTTCCACCAGGCGCTCCACGTCCACATCCATTCGGATTCGTCGACGTCGAGAATTTCGAAGTCGACGTGGATCCACAGGGGTCCCTCGACGCGGCCGAACGTTCCGGCGGTGAGCCGCTCCTCGGAGTATTCGACGCCGACGATCTGTGTTGCCCACGACGACCACTGTTGTGGGTTCATGTAACGCTCCCAGACGGCACCCGCAGGTGCGGATCCCACCGCGTCGATTGTGATCTCCATGAGATTGTTTACCCGACCAGTGGCCGAAAAAAACGCGGAATGCAGTCAACTAACCGGCGGGTGGATCG
Source organism: Rhodococcus sp. EPR-157 (assembly GCF_001647195.1). Taxonomy (GTDB): domain Bacteria; phylum Actinomycetota; class Actinomycetes; order Mycobacteriales; family Mycobacteriaceae; genus Rhodococcoides. The sequence goes on from NZ_LVCV01000177.1 coordinate 2,354, forward strand.
GGAACAGTCACCGAACACAACCCGATCGACACCGATCACATCGGTAGAGTTCGTTTCCCCGTCGCTGGCTGGTCATGCTGCGGCGTCACACTCGTTGCAATGCGCATCGTGCAACTCGCGAACTTCTACGGTCCCCGCTCGGGTGGGCTGCGGACCGCGATCGATCAATTGGGTGCGGGATACACCGCGCGAGGCCACGAGGTGATCTTGGTCGTGCCGGGCGCTGTCGAGACCGAGGAAATCTTGCCTTCCGGCGTTCTGCGGATCACTCGGCCGGCAAGGAAGATTCCGCTCACAGGTGGGTACCGCGCGGTGGATCCACGTACCACCGCCGACGTGACCACGGCTCTTCGTCCCGATGTCATCGAGGTATCGGATCGACTGACGCTTCGCGGCATGGGTACGTGGGCATCACGCCGAGGCGTGCACAGCGTCATGATCTCGCACGAACGGCTCGATCGATTGCTCGGTCAGGTTCTCCCACAATCGATCGCTCGGTCGCTCGCCGACGTCGCCAACCGACGTACCGCGAACGCCTACGACACGGTCGTCTGCACTACCGCGTTTGCTCGGCGCGAGTTCGAGCGGATCGGCGCCCGCAACGTCTCCGAAGTGCCCCTCGGCGTCGATCTCGACGTATTCCATCCGACGCGTCGTATCGGCGGTTCGAGTGTCGATGGTTCTCGTTCGCCCTGGCACGGCGACGCCGAACGACTACTCGTGCATTGTGGTCGACTGTCGGTGGAGAAACGTGTGGATCGCAGCATCGATTCGGTTGCAGCATTGGTTGATTCAGGGGTCGATGTGAGGCTCGTGATCGCGGGGGACGGACCGAGACGATCCGGACTCGAACGTCGAGCACGTGGATTGCCGGTCGAATTCCTCGGATTCGTCGACGGACGTGTCGAACTCGCGGCACTCTTGGCTTCTGCGGACGCGGCAGTGGCTCCGGGTCCGCACGAGACCTTCGGACTTGCCGCATTGGAGTCTCTGGCTACCGGCACGCCGGTGGTGGTGTCGAAATCGTCCGCGCTCGCCGATATCGTGACGTCCGAATGTGGCGGTCGTTTCGACGACACCGCAGATGGATTGGCGTCGGAGCTGTCCCGGGTGTTCGAGCTCTCGCGTGCCGATGGACGAACTGCCGCCCGCGCCCGTGCCGAGCAGTTCGGCTGGCCCGCGTCCGTCGACGGCATGCTCGAGGTCCTCGAACATGGCCACCACGTCCATGGCCCCCTATCCTGGGGGCATGGAGGCGAGGGATTTGCGGGTGTCCGACGCGGAAAAGGAACACGTGGGGCAGCTGCTGCAGCGTGCGGTGGGACAGGGGATGCTCTCGCTCGGTGAATTCACCGAGCGGATGGACACGGCTCTCGCGGCCAAGACTCGAGGTGAGCTCAATTCCGTCCTTGCGGACCTTCCCGGAATGCAGATCGCCGAGCAGCATCGACCGCCGACTCGGCAACCGTCCCCACCTGCAGCGCAGTCGTATGGACCGCAGTCGTATGGACCGCAGTCCTACGCACCACACGGTTACACGGCGCACTCTCACAGCCCGGTCGTGAACACGAGCGACATCGTCCGCGGCACGATGTCCACTGTGACGCGCAAAGGCCCGTGGCACGTTCCACCGCAGCTCGGAATTCAGAGCAAGATGTCGACCGTGACCCTCGACTTCACTCAGGCCATCATGGCGAGTCAGGTCGTCGAGGTGTCGGTCGACGACTACTGCAGCACCCTCACCCTCATCGTGCCGCCGGAGGCGACAGTCGACCTCAATGCCGTCGAGACACTCGGTGGTAGCGCGAACAACAAGGTTCGTACCGGCCCTCCCATCGGTCCGCTGCACATCGTCGTGCGCGGCAAGATTCGGTTCGGGTCCATCACCGCCAAGCACCCGTTCGGAACCTCCATTCGCAGAATGCTCGGGCACTGAGGCGCCACGGCGAGTCGACGCCTGAACACATGCGGGCGAAAGTACCCGGGTCGAGCAGGTAGAACTACTCACGACTGCGTCGGCTCGGACGACAAGTATCGACGTATGACAACACCAGCGATCGATCCGCGATTGATTTCAGGCCTTGCGAGCCAGTTCGCGACGCTGAGCGAACAGATGCGTCGGGTATCGGGTGATCTGGGCGTTCTCCAGGCGCAGATCGTTGCGCCGGCGCCACGCCAGCCTGTGCATCAGTATCCAGCGCCGCCATCCCCCCAGGCTTACCCGCAGCCCACATACCCGCAGTCCACATACCCGCAAGCCCAGACCCCACAAGCCCCTCCTGCGCAAGTCCCGACACCGACTCGTGCGTCGGCAGTACGGCCAAGGCCCCACACTCCGTCGGTCCCGGCGACGCCGACGAAGAAGTCCGAGCCGTGGTGGCAGCGTGACGGGGTCATCAGCCGGGTACTGGCCGTCGCAGGCGCGGGCGTCACCTTGATCGGTGTGGTCATGTTGCTCGTCCTCGCGGCGCAAGCCGGATGGTTCGGCCCGGAACTTCGAGTCGGCGCGGGCGCGGTATTCTCGATCGCGCTGGTGTACATCGGGTCTCGGATCTACAGCAAGTCCGGCGGAAGAATTGGCGGAATAGCGACTGCAGCGACCGGTGTTGCGGGTCTCTACCTCGATGTAGTGGCTGTGACGGTTGTCTACGAGTGGCTCGAACCGATCATCGGTCTGATTGCAGCCTTCGGAATCGCGGCGGCAGGCGTCGCACTTGCGGTCTCGTGGCGGTCGCAGCCGATGGCGGTGCTGATTCTGATCGGGGTCGCGATCTGCGCGCCCGTGGTCACCGGTGGAATCACCTTGTCGCTCATTGCATTCTTCACCGCAACCTTCATCGCGAGCTTCGCGGCGCAACTGGGTCGGGACTGGCCGATCCTGTCGGGAGCACGAACGTTGCCGGTCGTCGTCGTCACGCTGTTCGGCATTGCCCAAGCGGAGAACTGGGGTGCGTCCGTATCCGAAGCGATTCCGCTTCTGATCGTGTCTGCCATCGTCGCGGCGTTCGGAATCGGCAGTTCGGTGGAGTTGTTGCGGCGCAACGTCGCCGATGTCATGGCGTCCGCGATGATTGCGGCGTCGGCGATTCCGGTCCTGGTGGTGGGCGCTCTGTTCGACCCGTGGACCGCGACGCTCGTGCACGGTGTCGTGGCACTCGGATGTTTGCTGGTGATCGCTGTGGGCACGTGGCTCCCCGCGAGCTCCAAGATCGTCCTCGCGTTGGTCGGCTCGCTGGCACTTCTGCAGGCGGTGGTGGTCCCGACGTCGGTCGAACTCCGTCCACTCGCGCTGCTCGTGGTTGCCGCGGTGCTGGAGGTCGCCGCGCTCCGCACGTCGTCCAAGTTGGCCTACTTCGTCGGCGCGGCGTTCGGTGCCTTGGGGTCGCTCGGATACTTGATCGTTTCGCCGCCGGCCTCGATCATGGACTCGGACTATGCAGTAGACGAATTCGGCGTCGTCCTCGCAGGCCTGCTCTTGGTCGCGGTCGCGGCGGGCCTGGTGTACGTCGGTGCGCAGCTGAAGATAGCCGGAAAGAACCTGCAGGCGTTCTGGGTCGGGGCAGGTGTGGTGTCGCTGTATGCGCTGACATCGGCGACGGTTGCTCTCGGGATGGTGGCGATCGGAGGCACGACGGGATTCGTCGCAGGACATTGCGCTGCCACGATCGAATGGATGGCGGGTGCCATGGCGCTGTTGGTCCTCGGGCTGCGCAGTGAGAAGTATGCGCACACAGCGCTGTTGGCGGGACTGTCGCTGACGGCGGCGTCCGTTGCGAAGCTGTTCCTCTTCGACCTGGTGGCGCTCGACGGACTGTTCCGCGTCGGAGCGTTCATCATCGTCGGGTTGCTTCTGCTCTTCGCTGGGACGCGCTACGCAAAGGTGTTCGCGGATCGGGCGGCGAGCTGACCGGCGTGAGCGGAAACCCATGTGTGCTGTGGGTTTCCGCTCACGGGTCAGAGGTACGTCTCGCCCAATCCCAGCTTCTGCTGAATTCGCTTCATCCACTTCGGAGCCCACCATGAGCTGTCGCCGAGAAGCTTCATCACCGAGGGCACCAAGAACATTCGAATGACGGTGGCATCGATGATGAGGGCAGCGATCATCCCGTACGCGATGTACTTCATCATGACGAGGTCGGAGAACGCGAAGGAGCCGGTCACCACGATGAGGATAAGTGCGGCGGCGGTGATGATTCGGCCCGAATGGGCGGTACCGATCTTCACGGCCTCAGTTGTGCTGGCTCCCTTCTCTCTCGCTTCGATCATTCGGGAGAGCAGGAAAACCTCGTAGTCCGTGGACAATCCGAACACGATGGCACCGATCAGCAGGAGGATCATCGCCATGATCGGCCCGGGCGTGAAGTTCATCAGGCTCGCCCCGTGGCCGTCGATGAAAATCCAGGTAAGAATGCCCATCGTCGCGCCCAGACCGAGAGCGGTCATCAACACAGCCTTGATCGGCAGCACAAGCGAGCCGAATGTCAGGAACATCAACAGCGTCACGATCAGCACGACAAGTAGCGCCGTCAGAGGAAGACGGTCTTCGAGCGCAGCGATCGAGTCGTACTCGACGGCAGGCGTTCCCGCAACTGCAACCGTTGCACCGTCCGGGATTTCGATGCTTCTCAGGTATTCGATGGCCTCGGCGGAGTCGTTTCGATCTTCGAGTCCGGCCTTGAAGACGATGATCCCGTCTTTGCTCGATCCCTCGGGTGTGAACTTCTCGATGAGGCCGGGGGCCTCGTTCGCCTGGTTCGTAATCTGCCCGAGGGTCGCGCCCTGGGCTCCCTGGATGACGAGCTTGATCGGTTCGGTGCGCTGACCGGGGAAGAATTCGTCGAACTGTTCCTGGGCTACCCGCGTCGGATTGTCCGGCGGGAGATAGGTCTCGTTGATCCCACCGAATTCGATTTTGCTCACCGGGAGCGTAAGGACGAGCAACCCGAGCACGATGACGACGGCAACCTTGACCGGCCTGCGCATCACCCACTCGGTGAGCTTGCCCCACATCCCGTTCTCGATCTCCGCAGACGACTTGGTCTTTCGAATGAACTTGAATCCGAGTGCGTCGACTCGTGGGCCGAGGATCGCAAGCAGTGCAGGGAGAACGGTGACCGCGGTCAGTGCAGCGAGCGCGACCGTGGCGATCGATCCGTATGCGACGGACTTCAAGAATCCGTGTGGGAAAACCAGTAGCCCACCGAGGCTCGCGACGATCATCGTTGCCGAGAAGACCACCGTCCGGCCGGCCGTCATGACCGAACGCCGCACTGCGTCTCGGGTCGACCGCCCGTCACCGAGTTCCTCGCGGAACCTGGAGACGATGAACAATCCGTAGTCGATCGCGAGACCGAGCCCCACCATCGACACGACCGGTGCGACGAATGTGTTCACTTCGGTGAAGTTGGTGAACACACGCACGATTCCGTTGGCGCCGACGACCGTCAGACCGCCCACGATCAAGGGAAGTGCTGCTGCGACTACCCCTCCGAACACGAAGAACAACAGGATCGCCACGGCGGGGATCGCGAGGATTTCCATCCGATGGATGTCCTCGGACATCGTCGACTGCAGGGCGCCCGCCACTGCTTGCAGACCGGCGACCTGTACGTCGACGCCGTCGATGTAGAAGACATCCTTGACGGCCTGGAAGTTGTTGGTCAGCTCGGTGTCGTTGTCTCCGACGACCGCGATGCTGGCAATTGCGTGTTGTCGATCCTCGGTCGCCAGCGCGGGAACGCTGACTGTGCCGTCGACGGGAAAGTAGGTGCCGTTGATCTTCAGAATCTGGTCGGGATGTTCGGCGACAAGGGTTTCCAGGTTGTCGGTGACTGCTGTGTTGAATTCGGGATCGTCGACGGTCTTGCCCTCGGGTGCCGTGTACAGCACGATGACGTCGCCCTGGGTGTCTCGGCCGAATGTGTTGTCGGCGAGAATGCCGGCTTCGACCGACTCGGAACCTGGATCGTCGAAACCGCTTTGACTCAAGTGGTCTTCGAAGCCCACCCCGTACCCTGCCATCGCCAACAGACCGGCAATCATCACCCCCAGCACGGTGTAGCGCCAACGGTGGACGAGATCTCCCCAGGTGGCGAACACTCAGGCTGCTCCTCGCAAATTGTCGGACGGGGCAATTGGCCGCGCGCAACCGCTGCATGACATGCAACAGCCCCCGCGAACCTGTCGCATCGGAACCCTACCGGAGAGTTGTACTGGCCGACCGACCAGCGCGTCGACCTACTGTCGACGCTCCCGCGCAAGCAATTCGCTGACGCTCAATGCCTGTCGACCGTCACCGCCGCGGTGCTTCCCGCTGTCGTTCTCAGCCGTGCTGTCGGAAACCTCGGGTTCGGCGGCTCGCCTGGATCGTTGTGGAGCATTCGGTTCCGGTGTGGCACCGCCCGATCGCGATCGGTTCGGCTCGTCCTCGGGTGCCGGGTTGCGGGGCGCATTCCGTGTCGAAATGTCGTAGCGGGCACGAGGTGTGCTTGGAGTTCGGTCTTGATCGTGCCCGTTCGCGCCACTTGCACTCTGGGAGTATCCGCGAATGCCCCCGGTCCTTGGGCTGCTGTCCGGCGTGGGTTCGCGGGTGACGTTTCCGGGCCGGTCGGGGTCGTTGCCGGCACTGCGATCGGGGCCGCCGGGAGCCGAGCCGGTGCCGTAGGGCTGACGGCCGTTGGTGGCCGAACTATTCACGCTCGACCCGTTCGTGCCCGAGCCGTTGGTGCCCGAGCCGTTCGTGGCGGAGGAGCGCCCGTTCCGTGCCGAAGTGCCACTCGAGACCGGACTGTCGGCGTTGCCAGTCACCTCTGAACGCTGGGGCTCCGAACGCTGGGGCTGGGCACTGGGCTTGTCGGACGGCGCTCGGAGATCTGCGAGCCAGCTTTCGATGGACCTCGGATCCGGCACGGGAGTGCGATTGCCGATCGACCGTACGGGCTCGCGAACAGGGGGCTGCGCCGGTACCGGGGGAGCCGGTGGAGTCGATACGGCGGGCGGCGAAACCTGGGACTCAGGTGCAGCCGCCGTCTGTGGTCGCCATGTCGGCTGTGGCTGCTGCTCGACGATCGGTGCCTGAGCGGGCTTGCCCGTTGCCGATCGACGCTCGTCTTCCTTGGCCTGCCGGGTGGCCCGGATCGGTCCGGAACCTGTCGGTGCGACGACCGGAATAGGTTCGGTGAGTGGCTCACTCGGGCGCGGCGCCGGCCGCATCGGCGGCGCGACGGTCGTACGGGCAACCCCACCTGCCATCGCGAGCTCCGGGACGTCGGCGGGCATGAGCTCGTCTTCGAGGATCGTCTCGCCGAGGCCGAGCTTCTGCTGGATGCGCTTCATCCATGCCGGTGCCCACCAGCAGTCGTCGCCGAGCAGTTTCATGGTCGCCGGCACGAGGAACATGCGGATGAGGGTGGCGTCGATGATGAGTGCGGCGATCATGCCGTAGGCGATGTACTTCATCATCACCAGATCCGAGAACGCGAACGCTCCGGTGACAACGATGAGAATGAGTGCCGCTGCGGTGATGATGCGCCCGGTATGCGAGGTACCGACGCGGATCGCTTCGCTGGTACTCGCGCCTTTTTCTCGGGCTTCCACCATGCGCGAGAGCAGGAACACTTCGTAGTCGGTGGACAACCCGAACACAATCGAGATGATCAGCACCAGCACCGGGGCCATGATCGGCCCGGGCGTGAAGTTCATGAAGCTCGCGCCGTTGCCGTCGATGAATATCCACGTCAGGATGCCCATCGTCGCGCCGAGGCCGAGCGTCGTCATGAGGACGGCCTTGATCGGCAACACCAACGATCCGAAGGTCAAGAACATCAGCAGCGTCACGACGAAGACGACGAGTATTGCCATCAGCGGAAGGTTGTCGATCAACGCCGCGATCGAATCCTGCTCGATGACGGGCGTACCGGTGATCATTACCGTCGCGCCCTCGGGGACGTCGATACTGCGCAGATAGTCGATGGCCGGTTTGGAGTCGTTGCGGTCGACCAAGCCGGCCTTGAAGACGATGATGCCGTCTGTGCTGGCGCCGTTCGGAGAGAACTTCTCGATGAGCCCGGGCGCTTGATTCAGTTGGCTGGTGATCGCAGCCAGGTTCGCACCCTGAGCGTTCTCGATGACCGCCTTGATCGGCTCGGTGCGCTGGCCCGGGAACAGGGCGTCGAACTCGCTCTGTGCCTGCCGGGTGACGTTGTCCGGCGGCAGGTAGGTCTCGTTGATGCCACCGAATTTGATGTTGCCCACGGGCAAAGTCAGCAAGACCAGCCCCAGGACGATGGGGATGGTGACCTTGAGTGGGTTGCGCATGACCCACCTGGTCAACTTGCCCCACATGCCGTTCTCGATTTCCTCGGACGACTTGGTCTTGCGCATGAACTTGAGGCCGAGGGCATCGACGCGAGGTCCGAGGATCGCCAACATCGCGGGCAGGATCGTGATTGCTGTGAGTGCGGCCAGCGCCACCGTTGCGATGGATCCGTACGCAACGGACTTCAGGAACCCCTGGGGGAAGAGCAGCAGTCCGCCCAAGCTGGCGACGATCATCGTCGCCGAGAACACGACGGTTCGACCGGCCGTCATCACCGACCTGCGCACGGCCTGCTGCGTCGAGTACCCGTCGCCGAGTTCCTCGCGGAATCTCGAGACGATGAAGAGCCCGTAGTCGATTGCCAAGCCGAGCCCGACCAGAGAAACGACGGGTGCCACGAAGCTGTTGACTTCGGTGAAGTTGGTGAAGACCTTGACGATTCCGTTGGCGCCGACGACGGTGAGGCCACCGACGATCAAAGGGAGCGCAGCCGCGATGACACCGCCGAAGATGAAGAACAGCAGGATTGCGACGGCCGGGATGGCCAGCAGTTCCATGCGCTGGATGTCGCCGGCCATCGTCGACTGCAAGGCCCCGGCGACAGCCTGCAGACCTGTGACCTGCACATCGACGCCGTCGATGTAGAAGACGTCCTTGACGGCCTGGAAGTTGTTGGTCAGCTCGGTGTCGTTGGCGCCGACGATGGCGATGCTGGCGATGGCGTGCGTACGGTCCACTGTCGCCAGTGCGGGGGCACTGACCACACCGTCGACCTTGAAGTACGTGCCGTTGATCTTCTCGATCTGATCGGGGTTGTCGGAGACGAGTGAATTGAGGCTGTCGGTGACCTTGGCGTTGAACTCCGGATCGTCGACCGTCCCGCCTTCGGGTGCGGTGTACAGGACGATCACGTCGCCTTGTTTGTCACGCCCGAACGTCTGGTCGGCCAGGCGCGCAGCCTCGACCGACTCCGAGCCGGGGTCGTCCCAGCCGCTCTGACTCAGATGGTCGTTGAGGTCGAGTCCGTACGCTGCGAAGCCCAGAAGGCCGGCCACCATGACTCCGATGACCGTGAACCGCATGCGGTAGACGAGATCTCCCCATCTGGCGAACACTACGAAACTCCTTGGCGCCCGACGAGCAGGGCGGACAGTGGGCGGAACGGCTGCAACCATGCGCCCTCGTCCGGCAGCGAATCCAGACTGACCCGTGGCAGAGGTTCACGGAAGACGCCGGGGATGTCCTCCAGATCGAGGAACGTCAGCGTCTCCGACGTGACCGCCCAGCTCGCATGCTCTCGAAATCCGAGCACGTGAACAGGCACGCCGGTTGCAGCAATGCTTTCCAGCGGCTCGCGGAACGCTTGACCGTCCGCGGACGCGACCATGACGCCTGCAAGTCCACCACCGCGATTGCGCAGTTCGATGTGATCGAGCATGTCGGCGTCGACGTCACTGTCCTCGTCGACCTTCGGCTTCGCGAATACCGCGAAGCCCACGTTACGCAAGGCTTCTACCCACGGTCGAACCACATCGGCGCTACCTGGGGCGATGTTGGTGAAGACCGTCGCCTCCGGCTCGAGTGTCGACGACTCCGTAACCGAGAGTTCAGCGGTGCGTTGAAGTAGCCATCGGCCCAGCGCATCGAATCGGGGACGGTACGCAGCCGTCGGACGACCACCCAGGATCGCGCCGAGACCCATGTCGAGATTCGGGGCGTCCCAGACCAGCAACACCCGCTTGCTGTGAGGAGAATCACTCGTGTCGAGGTTCGGAATGGGCGCAAGCGTGGTGTCGGGAAGCTCTTCGTTGAAGCTCATCGTGGACTCTT
>NZ_LVCV01000178.1 GCF_001647195.1 Rhodococcus sp. EPR-157
CAGTCGAGAACGGTCAATCCGGGCTCTGCGTTCCCTGCCTCGGCAATCCACTCTGCATATTCGGCGTGGTCGGTGGCCACATGCAGTACCCCGCCGGGCGCGAGTCGATCAGCGATCATCGAGAACGTCGGCCCCTGCAGCAGTCTGCGCTTGTGATGACGCACCTTCGGCCACGGGTCCGGAAAGAACACGCGGACACCCGTCAGGGACTCGGAGGTCAGCATGTTCTCCAGTACATCCATCGCGTCGCCGCGCAGCAAGCGGATGTTGCCGATGTCTTCTCGTTCGATCTGCTGCAACGTCTGCGCGAGGCCAGGGCGGTATACCTCGACGGCCATCAGATTGACGTGCGGCTCGGCCTTGGCCATCGACGTCGTGGCGGTGCCGGTGCCGGATCCGATCTCCAGAACGGTCGGTGCCGTCCGGCCGAACCAGGCGTCGACATCTATACGGTCGTCGGCGACATCGCGCCCGATGCGGGGCCACAGGGCGTCCCATGTCTGTTGCTGAGCATCGGTCAGGGCGCCTCGCCTCGACCGGAAGCTGGTCACGCGCGGGTAGAGCCGGGAACCCCGATCGGCGGCCTGTTCGGGCCCCACGCCCTGGGCGTCGTCGGGGGCCGAATCGAGGTGCTGGGTGCTGCTCCGTGCGTCGTTCACCCACCCATTGTCGCGCATCGGGCGAGTGTGTGACAGGTGGGTCTCGAGTTGAAGTTGAGACTTGTGGTGTCGGCGCAGGCCAGCCGCCTTGTCTTCGGTGTTCTGTCGGTCATCTGTGCCAGAATTGCGCAGCGCGACGGGTGGGGACCGGTCGAACAAGGATCTAGGGGTGGGGGATCGCGTGAACGACGGGGCGAACAACGGGGTGTCCTCGGGGACCGTTCGTGGGCTCGCGGCGCAGGGCACCGCTCTCGGCCGCGTGATCGGCGAAGCAGCGGATCGGTGTTTCGCGGCGGTTCGAGTGCAGGTGTCCGGGAGGACGGGCGTCGGGAAGTCCTCGGTGCGGGCGGTGCTCACCGCGCACCACGACCTACGGGTCGACGGCGTCGACATCACGGAAGCCGCATCGATCGATGTTCCGCGATCTCCGGACCCCGTCCTCGACGGCGATGTGCTGGTTCACGTGTTGGCCGGTGGAGCTCACCCAGCAGACATCGATGCCGTGGCGTCGGCAACAGAAGTCGTGTTCGTCCTCGCCAAGGCAGACACGATCGATCACCTCGACACAGTGATCGGGAGACTGTCGGCCTCGGTCGGCGCGACGGTGTATCCGCTCATGGGGACCGTCGCGGCCAGCGTCATGCGTGGGCTTCCGGCCTCGTTCGGACTACTGCGACCGGCCGCGAAGGCGGTGACCACGGACATGCTGCTGACGCCCGAACGCTTCGTCAGAGCCACACTCCCGATCCCGAGGCAGGCACGAGTGGAACTTCTCGAGCAGGTCGAGACGTGCGGAGTGCGAATCGCGGTCGAGACGCTCACAGCCAATCCGAACACCGATGATGCGACGCTCCGGTTGCTGCTGGCCGAGAGGAGCGGGGTCGACGCGCTCGCGCGGGCAGTGCGCCAGGCCGTCGACGATGTTCGGATCGATCGGCAGGGAAAACTGCTGCACCGGCTCACCGAACTCGCCGCCGAGCATCCCGACGCGACCGAACTCGAGCGCTACCTGGGCTCCGACGAGGCTGTTGTCGCGATCATGCGCTCGGCGCTGCGCGCGCTCGGTGAGCCGCAAGAGCCCCACCCCACTCTTCGTACAGCTCAGCAGTGGCAGAGTCGATGGCAGCGCGCCGACGAGCCGTCCCGGGCACGGGCTGCACTCGCCGTCGCCCGGGGATACCTGCGAATGCGCGAGCGATGATCGACCTTCCCAGTGACATGGACAGCGTCGTCAAGAGGTGGTTTCCGCCCGGCGTGGATTCCATCGCGTCCGGCCGGGAGGCCGACCCGGTGGGCGTGTTCGTCACCGGGACGAGCGGATCGGGAGTGTCGTCGATCGAGGCCGAACTCGACCTGCTGCCCGGGTCGCTGCTGGAGCGCGCCCCGGACGTGGCGTCGTCAGCGGTGGTGCTGTTCGTGCTCGACGCATCGGCACCTCTCGGGCGACGGGCGCTGGCCGATCTCGCATCGGCCCTCGAGTCCACGACGACTGGACTCCTCGTCAACAAGATCGACGTACACCGGGATTGGCGGGAGGTGCAGCGGCTCGTGGCCGCGTCCATCGCCGAGCATGTCCCACGTGCGGTCGATGCCTCGTTCTGGCCCACGTCGGCCAAACTCGCGGAGCGTGCTCGCATCGCGGTCGACCCGAGGATGCGCTCGACGTTGTACGAGGAGTCCGGAATCGTCGATGTCCACGGATTCGTGGAGAGCGCCCTCACACAACACCGGGATGTGTTGCGTGAGCGCAAGTACAACGCCGCTGTTCGGGATGCCGCCGCCGGTGCCAGACGGGAAATTCTCGCCAAGGCACGGGCGGTGACGAGCGTCTCGAACACGGCGGGGCTGCGTGCCGAGCGCGCACGCCTCGTCGATGTCCGAGACCGTACGCGCGCAGAACGATCTGCAGCGCTACGCAGCAGAATGCAGCTCGCGCGCTCCGAGACCATTCACGACATCAACGACGCGACGCGTGGATACGCAGTGTCGGCGAGGGAAGCAATCGAGTCAGCCGGGCGGGCAAGATTGCGGCATCTGCACGTCGAGCTGGCCGAGCAACTCGGAATGGCAGTCTCGCGTGTCGATTCCCGACTCACCGAACGACTGCGCGCCGTCGACATCGAACTCGGTTTGTCGGGGGAACCTCTGCCGTCGAAGGACCTGACCGTCGACCATGCGGAGCCGTCGGTCCGACGCCGAGGTGTCGAGGACACGATGATGATCCTCGTCGGCGCTTCGGCCGGTGTGGGTCTCGGGCGCGTCGTCATGTCACCGCTGTCGGTGGTTCCGGCACTCGACATCGCTGTGATACCTGCCTCCTTGCTACTCGGCGCCGTGAGTGCATGGTGGCTGGTCCGATCGCGCTCACTCGTCGCCGACCGAGCGCATCTGCGAACCTGGGTCACCGACGTGTCCGCCTCGGCACGATCGTCACTCGAACAAGCGGCTCTGGCTCGGATCCTCGCTACCGAGACGGCGTTCTCGGCAGCCGCCCACGAGACCTCGCGCTCGGTCGCGCTCTCCGCAGACGCAGAACTGGAGCGCATCGAGTCCGAACTGCGAGCGGCCGCCGAGCATCGAGCTGCCGTACTGGCTGCGTGCGATCGCGACCTGGCGACTCTCGATCGAGGCATCGAGAGATTCGGCGGCCCCATTCGCGTCGACTATCAGACATCGGAGAGGTAGCTCCGAGGGCATGGAACCGAGGGCGCTGTCCGTGCGTCTGATCAAGAAGGTGGCAGTTCTGTCGATGGGCTGGAAGATCGGAGTCAGGTGATGGATCTCGGCGACGCATTCTTGGGCGACGCCCGTTCTGGCGACGTGCCTACTGGCGAGAACCACGCAGACGGCCTGCAGGATCCGGTCGAGATGTTCGACGTCGACGGAGACGGCTACGAGGAAACGCGAACCAGCTACACAGACGCGGGAATGACGGTCTCCAGGGACCGCGACGCCGATGGTGTGATCGATACGTTCACCACTGTCGGACGTGGTGGGCATTACGAGACCTGGGAGATTTTCCGGGCTGCCGATGGCACGTCGAGGTGGGAGGAAACTTCGGCCGGGGATGTATTCGAGTGAGTTGGAGCGTCCAGTATGTAATGTCTTGACAAGTAATTCGCGCTGCTCGGGGCCTGTGGACGCTTACTTGCCGGTAGCTGAATCGGTCTTGTGACCAATCGGACAACACCCGGATTCCGGATTGACAACTTCCAGCGTTAACCTAGGCCCAGGACACCCGGCGCCCTGTCCTTGAATTGACGTGACCGTCTATGATGCGGTATACGCAGATCGAGTGATCGGGCAGCTCCCCACCGAGAGGGGATGATCGGATCTGCTCCAACCGCTGTTCTGCCCTCCAGTGGTTGGAAGTCGTTTCTGGTTCCGGCCCACCCCAGGAGAGTTAGATGACCTCAGCGACCATTCCCGGTTTGAACGGCACTGACGCCGCGCCTCCCACCCAGCACAAGGAACTCCTTGCGTGGGTGCAGCAGGTAGCAGAACTCACCGAGCCGGAACGTGTGGTTTTCGCTGACGGCTCCGACGAGGAGTGGGAGCGGCTGACCACCCAGCTGGTGGATGCAGGCACCTTCACTCGCCTCAACGACGAGAAGAAGCCCAACTCCTTCCTCGGCAACTCGGACCCGTCGGACGTCGCTCGTGTCGAGTCGCGGACATACATCTGCTCCAAGCGCGAGATCGATGCCGGACCGACCAACAACTGGATGGACCCGTCGGAGATGCGCAGTCTCATGACGGAGCTCTACCGCGGATCGATGCGCGGACGCACCATGTACGTCGTTCCGTTCTGCATGGGCCCCCTCGGCGCCGAGGACCCGAAGCTGGGCGTCGAGATCACCGACTCCGAGTACGTCGTCGTCTCGATGCGTGTGATGACTCGCATGGGTGCCGCTGTGCTCGAGAAGCTCGGCGACGACGGCTTCTTCGTGAAGGCGCTGCACTCGCTCGGCGCTCCACTTGCCGAAGGCCAGGACGACGTGCCGTGGCCGTGCAACGACACCAAGTACATCACGCACTACCCCGAGGATCGCGAGATCTGGAGCTACGGCTCGGGTTACGGCGGCAATGCCTTGCTCGGCAAGAAGTGCTACTCGCTGCGTATCGCGTCGGCGATGGCGCGCGACGAGGGCTGGCTCGCCGAGCACATGCTGATCCTCAAGCTGATCTCGCCGGAGGACAAGGCTTACTACATCGCCGCGGCGTTCCCGTCGGCCTGTGGCAAGACCAACCTGGCGATGATCCAGCCGACCATCCCCGGATGGCGTGCCGAGACCATCGGCGACGACATTGCCTGGATGCGTTTCGGCGAGGACGGGCGTCTGTAGGCCGTCAACCCCGAATTCGGGTTCTTCGGAGTTGCTCCCGGTACCAACTGGGACTCGAATCCCAATGCGATGAAGACGATCGATCAGGGCAACTCGGTGTTCACCAACGTCGGTCTTACCGATGACGGTGACGTGTGGTGGGAGGGCCTGGAAGGTACTCCCGACCACCTGATCGACTGGAAGGGCAACGACTGGACGCCCGAGTCGGGAACCGATGCAGCGCACCCGAACTCGCGCTACTGCGTCCCCATGGCTCAGTGCCCGTCGATGGCGGCCGAGTGGGACGACCCGCAGGGCGTGCCGATTTCGGCGATCCTGTTCGGCGGACGCCGCAAGACGACCGTCCCGCTGGTCACCGAGGCTCGCGACTGGCAGCACGGCGTGTTCATGGGCGCCACCGTCGGTTCCGAGCAGACTGCAGCAGCAGAAGGCACCGTCGGTACCATCCGCCGCGACCCGATGGCGATGCTGCCATTCCTCGGATACAACGTCGGTGACTACTTCCAGCACTGGATCGACCTCGGCAAGAACGCCGACGATTCGAAGCTGCCGAAGGTGTTCTACGTCAACTGGTTCCGTCGCGGCGACGACAAGCGCTTCCTGTGGCCTGGATTCGGCGAGAACTCCCGCGTCCTGAAGTGGATCGTGGAGCGCATCGAGCACAAGGCTGCGGGCGTCGAGACGCCCATCGGTGTCGTTCCGACGGCGGATGCATTGGATATCTCGGGGCTGGACACCACGGTCGAGGATGTCGCCGAGGCTCTGAACGTCGACATCGACGAGTGGAAGGCCGAGATCCCGCTGATCGAGGAGTGGTTCGAGTTCGTCGGTGAGAAGCTTCCCACCGGCATCAAGGACGAGTTCGACGCGCTGAAGCAGCGTTTGGGCGCGTAGTCGGCAGGATCATCCGTGGGATTGCCCACACGTTGCGGTTTTCGACCGTGGGCGTGTGGGCTCTCTTGCATTGGCGCCTGGAAGTGTTCATTATTGGTGCATGTTCACCGAAAATGAACAGCTCGAAATAGTGAACGACGCGCTGCGAGCTGTTCAGCCAACACTTGACGAGCACGGTTTGCGCGCTTCCGCGCTTGTCTCGAATTGGAACCAGTCCTTGCTGGTGCGTATAAGCACCCAGGATGGGCAGTCTCGGCAGTACGCGGTCATTGTCGACAAGAACAACGAGCGTGCTGCGATCCAAGCGTTGTCATTTCACCGCAACGACGCCCCACTGATCATCACGCCGTATGTGCCCTCCAAGGTTGCCCGGGCATGGCGTGAGATTGGTATCGACTACGTGGATGAGGCCGGTAACCTGCGGCTCGACTGGGGTGACCGTCTCATTGATGTCGAAGGCCGGAAGCGTCCTACGAGCCAACAGCGGTGGAATCCGGATATGCGAGACGGGTTCACACGAGCCTTCAAGCGGGGTGGTGTGCAAGTAATCTTCGCTCTCCTGGCTTGGCCGACCCTGGTCGAACACCCGCTGAGGACGATTTCGAAAGCAGCCGACGTCTCGCTTGGCACCACCCAGGTGGTGATGTCCGAGCTCGAAGCAAATGGGTTCGTTCATGCCGATGGAGTTCGCCGACTAGCGCGCACGTCGGAACTATTGTCGAGGTGGTCCTCCGCCTACGCGACCGAACTCTCGCCCAAACTGACGTTGGGGCGATTTCGTGACGAAGACGCCAGATGGTGGCGAGACGATTTAAGTCAGCTCCACGACTTCGGCGTGTTGCTCGGCGGTGAATCGGCAGCCTATATCTTGGATGACTTCATGCTTCCGGCAAACGCTATCTTGTACTCGCGGTCTGCGCCTCGCCAGTTGATGGCAACCCGTCGATGGCGACCGTCTGAGGAGAATTGGAACACCGAGGTGCGGCACAAGTTCTGGTTCGAACCACGGGATGCCCTGAATATCCCAGTAGAGCCGTTGGTTCCGCACGTGCTAATTTACGCGGACTTATTGATGTCAGGGGAGCCGCGACAAATTGAACATGCAGCAAGATTCAGGCGAACCAGCAATCGACTTGTCCCTCTCGACCGATCCTGAGATCGGTTTCGCGACAAAGATACTCGACGAGGTCACCAGGCTCGTCTCCCCGCTGAAAGTTCGCTACTTGGTGGTAGGTGCGACCGCCAGAAATATACAGTCGGTTGGACTGATGAACGAAGTTCCAGATCGGGCCACCAAGGATGTCGATATCGCCATCGCCATAGACAACTGGAAAGACTACGACCGTATAAGCCGGGTCCTTCCACGGAAGGGCATCCATCAGCACAAGTTCGAAGTGCTGGGAGCAGAAGTAGATGTTGTTCCGTTCGGTGAGATCGAAGACGAAAACCGTGAAATATGCTGGCCTGGCGGTGCCACCAGGATGAACGTTGTCGGCTATCGCGAGGCACGAGAATCGGCGATGGCAGTGACAATGCCGAGCGGCTCACGCATTTCGGTCCCTTCGATCGCTGCTCAAGCCGTACTGAAACTAATGGCATGGAACGATCGAAGAATGTACACGTCCAAGGACGCAGTCGACCTCAGGAGCATTATCACTTGGTATAGCGAGGGGCCATTCGAGACAGAGTTGTTCGACCGCCACCGGAGCATTCTCGATATCTACGAATGGGAAACTGTGTCTGCGGGCGCGCACAGGCTCGGTGAGGATATGGCGAACCTGTTATCGCACCGTCATGCCTATCAGATGGTTCTCGATGTGCTCGAGAACCAAGCGACCATGGATACTCTAGCTGGATCGATGGGATTCGATCCTAGGACGAACCTGCAACGCATTCGCGCGATGCGTTCAGGATTCGTCAGCGCTGGAGCGGCAGTCAGCCCACATACCCCGGCGGCATGAGGACCGACTTGAGCTCGCAGTAGGCGTCGAGACCTTCGGGGCCACTTTCGCGTCCGATGCCGGAGTTCTTGTACCCGCCGAACGGTGAACTCGGATCGAAGGCGTACCAGTTGATCGCATAGGTGCCCGTGCGGATCTGTGCGGCCACTTCGAGTCCGTGGTCGATATCGGTGGTCCAGACGGAGCCGGCGAGGCCGTAGTCGGAGTCGTTGGCTATCTTGATGGCCTCGTCTTCCGAGTCGTACGGGATGACGGCCAGTACCGGTCCGAAGATCTCCTCGCGAGCGATGGTCATCGAGTTGTCGACGTCGGCGAAGATCGTCGGCTCCACGTACCACCCTGTGTCCAGACCTTCTGGCCGTCCACCGCCGAGGATGACGCGTGCACCTTCGGCCTTGCCCTTCGCGATGTAGCCCTCGACGCGCGTGCGTTGCTTCTCCGAGATCAGCGGGCCCAGTTGCGTGGCAGGATCTTTCGGGTCGCCGACCTTCATCCAACCGGCACCCGCGACCATCGCGTCGAGAATCTCGTCGTACCGTGACCGTGGCGCGAGGATTCTCGTCTGCGCGACGCATGCCTGACCGCTGTTCATCAAGCCCGAGATCAGCAGCATCGGCATGGTCGAGGGGATGTCCATGTCCTCGAGCAGGATTGCTGCAGACTTACCGCCCAGTTCGAGCGAGCAACGCTTGAGCTGCTGGGCCGCGATGGTTCCGATCGATCGTCCGACTGCGGTGCTTCCGGTGAACGTCACCTTGTCTACGAGGGGGTGCGAGACCAGGTACTCGCCGGTCTCGGCGCCGCCGGGGAGTACCGACAGAACTCCTTCGGGGACCCCTGCTTCGGTGAAGATGTCGGCGAGCAGGTTCGCGCCGAGTGGTGTCTCCGGTGCGGGCTTGAGTAGTACCGAGCAGCCGGCGAGCAGCGCAGGTGCGAGTTTGTTGACGGCGAGGAACAGCGGGACGTTCCAGGCGATGACGGCGGCGAC
>NZ_LVCV01000179.1 GCF_001647195.1 Rhodococcus sp. EPR-157
GTAGTAGTTGAGTACTGCAAGCGCGGGAGTCTGCTGGAGCATCCCCACCATCGAATAGGGGGCGCCCATCTCGTCGGAGATCACCGCGGTCAACTCGGCGCTACGCGCTTCGATCAATTTGGCGGCGCGGGCAAGAACCTGTGCTCGTTCGGTGGGTGAGGTGCGGGCCCATGGACCCGAGTCGAAGGCCGTACGCGCTGCGGTCGCAGCGGCGTCGATGTCAGCCGGAGCGGCGACCGGAGTACGGCCGACCCGCTCTTC
>NZ_LVCV01000180.1 GCF_001647195.1 Rhodococcus sp. EPR-157
TGGAACGAGACTAGAACAGGTTGCAGAAATTGGGAAGGAGTTTCATGCGCCACGACCTACTTCGGTGTAGCCGCACCCACGGCGAGGATGGCCGCACCGGTGAGCGTTCCCACGGCCCCGAGTTTTGCCGGAACGATCTCGAGGCCGTCCAGGAACTTCAGGCGCGCATGGAGTGCCGCGGACTCCTGGATCGGATCCCACAGCGGCGGCCCGGCCTGTGCGAATCCTCCCCCGATGACAACGAGATTCACGTCGACGAGTGCCGCAGCCGACGCGATTGCCTGACCCAGCGCCACACCTGCCCGCTGCAGCGTGGTGATCGCGACGACGTCGCCCTCGCTCGCGGAGAGCGCCAGTTCGGCGCCGGTGCTACCGGTCCAGCCCTGTTCCTGTGCCCAGCGGACGGCAGAGGGACCGCTGGACACTGTCTCGACGCAGCCGAGTCCGCCGCACGTGCATGGCGTCGTCGAACCGGGTACGACGATGTGGCCGATGTGGCCGGCGTTGCCGCTTCGACCGGCCACGATCTTGCCGCCCAATACGAGTCCGCCGCCGATTCCCGTCGAGACGACCAAGCTCAGGACGTCGTCCACGCCGACTGCAGCACCGAACTTGTGCTCTCCCAGCGCAGCGCATCCACCGTCCATGGCGACGCTGATCGAAGCGTCGGGGAAGAGCTTTCCGACGGCGCCGGCCAGATCGAAGCCGTCCTTCCACTCCGGGATGTTGATCGGCGCGACGACCCCTGCGGTGGTGTCGACCGGGCCTGCGCATGCAACGCCGATGCCCTGTATGTCGGTGCCGACGGCTACTGCGTCGAGAAGCTCGGAGCAGGCTTTCCACACTCCGGTCTTCGGCGTCGAGACGGTCAGTGGTTCCCCGGGCCTCCCGTCGCCGCCGACGACGGCCGCGGTCATCTTGGTTCCCCCGATATCCAGTGCCAGCGCTGTCATCGTTCCAACGTACCCGGGAGTGGAGCCTGCGGAATGACCCGATGTAGGCGGGAGTGGAGCCCGCGGAATGACCCGATGTAGGTGGGAGTGGAGCCTGCGGAATGAGCTGGTGTTTGCGCGTGTGTGAGGGTGTCAGTGGGCGCGGAAGACCAGCACGAGGTTGCTCGCGAGGAGTTCGCGGAGTACTGGGATTCGGATGATCCACCACGCCCAGCGCGGGTGGTATCGCGGGAATGCAGCGAGCAGATCGCCGTTGGGAGTGCTTCGTGCCCAACGCAATCCGTCACCTGCGCCGACATCGAAGAGGGATTCGCCGAATCGGTTCTTGGGTTCGTGGCCGTGGGTGCGGGTGTACCGTTTTGCCGCGTACTCGCCGCCGAGGTAGTGCCAGGGCCGCGTTTCGTGGCCACCGAACGGGCCCCACCACAGCGTGTAGGACAACACCATCAATCCGCCGGGGCGGGTGACTCGTAGCATCTCCTCGGCCATGACCCAGGGTTCGCGGACGTGCTCGGCGACGTTGGAGGAGAAGCAGACGTCGACGCTGTCGTCCCGGAACGGGAGCGCCATCCCCGACCCGCGCACACTTCCATGGACCGTCAGGCCTGCGGCATGCATTTCCGAGGCATCGGGTTCGACGGGGACGTAGCGTGCGCCGCTGTCGTGGAACACCTCGGCGAAGTAGCCCGGCCCACCGCCGACGTCGAGCACGATGCGGCCCTGCAGCTCCTCACCCGTCAGGCCGAGGAAGAGGTCACCGATGAGTTCGACGGAATCGCGGGCGAGCGCGCCGTAGAAGATGTCCGGCGAGGTCTGTTCGTGGCCGAAGTCGCGTAGCAGGCTCACGGATCTGCGCAGCGTGGCGCGTCTGCCGAACCGCCTGGTGGCGGCGGAGCCGTCGCCAGTAGAGCCTTTCCACGCTAGTCGCACGAGGAAGAAGACTAGGCGAGCGGTACATGTCGGAGCGCCGTGGGGCCGGATGAACCGCTAGGGTGTCTCGGAGTTCATGTTCATGGCTGTGATGGGGGACGAAAGCGTGCGCGAGGTGCTGTTGCTCTGCTGGCGCGATACCGGCCACCCCCAAGGCGGTGGCAGCGAACGCTATCTGGAGCAGGTCGGTGCAGGCCTTGCCGCCCGCGGCGTCAAAGTGACTCTGCGCACGGCGTCGTATCCGGGAGCTCCTGCCGAAGAAGTCGTCGACGGAATTCGCATCAGCCGGGCAGGCGGGCGGTTGAGCGTCTACCCGCGGGCTTTGGCTGCAATCGTCGCCGGGCGCCTCGGCTTCGGGTCTCTCCGCGGAATTCGCCCGGATGCGGTCATCGACACCCAGAACGGCATCCCGTTCTTCTCGCGCCTCGTTGCGGGCGCGCCGGTGACCCTTCTCGTTCATCATTGTCATCGTGAGCAGTGGCCCGTCGCGGGACCGCTGATGGCCAAGCTCGGGTGGTGGCTCGAGAGCACCGTCTCTCCGCGAGTGCATCGTCGTAGCCAGTATTTGACGGTGTCGTTGCCGTCGGCGGACGAGTTGGTCGCGTTGGGCGTCGACCGGGAACGCGTTGCGGTGGTACGGAACGGTGCCGACGCGATACCGACGGCGTCCGTGGTGGACCGCAGGACCGCATATCCCTCGCTGTCTGTCCTGTCGAGACTGGTTCCGCACAAGCAGATCGAGGATGCGCTGGCGGCTGTCGCAGCACTTCGCTTCCTGGTGCCCGGTCTACACCTGGACATCATCGGTGGTGGTTGGTGGGAGGACAATCTTCGAGAGCGCGTGGACATGCTCGGCATCGCGAGCGCTGTGACTTTTCACGGTCACGTCGACGAGGCACGCAAGCACGAATTGCTCGGCCGCTCCTGGGTCCACGTGATGCCGTCCCGCAAGGAAGGGTGGGGACTCGCCGTCGTCGAGGCCGCGCAGCACGGGGTGCCGACGGTCGGCTATCGCAGTTCCAAAGGCTTGACCGACTCGATCATCGACGGCGTCACGGGTGTGCTGGTGGGCTCGGAGGCCGCGGATCGTGATGTCGAAGCGTTGACGGATGCAGTGGCGGAGCTGCTGCTCGACGACGACATGCGTGCCGATCTCGGCGAGAAGGCGCGGGTTCGAGCGCGGGAGTTCTCGTGGGAGCAAACCGCTCACGGTGTGCAGAGCGTCCTGGCGGCATCGGTCGCGGGAACGCACATGTCAGGGCTTGTGTCGCCGGGGGAATATCGCCCAGCCCAGCCCGCCCACCAGTAGCGCGATCCAGAGAAGGTGCGCGGCGCCGACGGCCAGATTGTTCGTCGGCTCGCTGCCCTGGATGTCGCCGGGTACCCGGTACAGCGCGAGTTCGTCGTCGACGTACACGGCCGACAGTTGCTGCAACGATGTTTTCGCAGCGCCCAGCTCGCCCGGTGTCGTCCGTTCCAGAAGTACCCAACCGACGCCGAGATCAGCCAGTTCCGTAGCACTTCCGCCTGCCAGCAGAAGCTGCTCGACGGCTTCTGCCCGTGTCCCCTCACCACGCACGGAACCGCCTGCGACGACGAGCTCTCCCGTCTGAAGAACGTCGAGCGGCAACATGCGCGGCGCCGGATCGAGTACGGGGGATTCGCCGCTGTAAGGAAAGAATCGGAACATCCCGGCAGGGAGAACTGCGACGTCCCCGTCGGCACCGTCCAGTTCGGCTGCGACGGCCGACCATGAATCGGGATAGTCGACGGGCTTCAATTGACCGCCAGCACCCCAGATCAGGTCCGGGAGTGCAATGACCACGGCGAGGGCCGCTGCCACCGCCGGAAGCCAGCGGTTGCGCAGCCGCGCACCCGCCCAGGCAACGCCCGCAGCCGCGGCAAGGGCGTAGAACGGCATGGCCAGCGCAACCCACTTCTGGGCGTCGCGCAGAAGTCCTGCACCGGGAACGTCGACCGCAGCCCATTCGCCGAGAGCGAGTCCTGGGCCGGTGGCGGCGAGCGCAGTGCCTGCGATCGCGACGGCGGCGAGAAGTGCCGTGGCCGTGATGATCGGGTTGCGTCTTCGTCGCCACAGCGGCGCGAGCCCGAGCGCGACGACAGCAAGGAGCAGCGCAGTTCCGAAGGCCGCGAACACGGTTGTCCGCGTGGCGGGGACCGCGTCTGAATTCCAGATTCCGCCGAGCCCAGCAAGGCTGCCGAGCGTCCCGAGACCTGGTTCGGCGCGTGCGGCGAAAGCGGTGACGCCGGCGGGGTCGGTGCCGGTCGCGCCGCTTCCGGACACGGCCGTCGCGACGAGCCACGGCGACGAGGCGACCAGGACGATCAACCAGGTGAGTGCGTAGGCACGTCGGGCGGAAGCTCTGCGCGCATCGGGGATGCCGCAGACCAGGGCGGTGAGCGCGGCCAGAATCGCGCCCGTCGGCGTGATGCCTGCTGCCGCGAGACAGACTGCGAGCCAGCCCCATCGGCCGGTGCGTCGTAGTGTCACCGAGGCGACCACAGTCCACGGAAGTGCTGCGTAACCGACGAGCAGACTCCAATGCCCCTGCAGCAGGCGCTCGGCCACGTACGGATTCCAGATAGCGACCGTCGACGCAACCAGCGCAGCAGGTGTGCCTGCTGTCGGCAGCAGCGTGCGCGACATCTGTGCAGCACCCCAGCCCGCCAACCACAACGCAAGCAGCAGAATCGCTTTGACGACAACACCACCGTCGAACACCGTCGACAGTGCAGCGATCAGCGCATCCTGCGGTACTGCCCGCGCTGCAGCGTCGGAGGTCCCCAGCGCCGAATCCGTGAAGTAGGACCGCGGGGTACTGACGGCGTCGCGCAGCAGAAGATACCCAGGACCGAGTAGCGGGCCGAATACGAGAATCGACAGCACAAAGCTGTACAGCGACGCCGCCCACCCGGACCTCGACGACGCCATGATCGGCACCCTATACCGTGGGCGCATGCCCACTCGCGCCGTCTCTGCCTCTGCCGTGCGCGGGATGACGATGGTGACGATCGGATCGATGACAGCGAACATCGCGTCCTATCTGCTGCATCTGCCCGCGAGCCGCGTGCTGGGCGTCGACGGGTACGGAGAGTTCGCCAGTCTGCTGGCCGCGCAACTGGTGCTGGCGGTGCCTGCGCTCGCGTTGCAGTCCGTCGTGGCGCGGGAAATGGTTCGCGGTCGAAGCCGTCGTGCGCTGCGCACTCTCGGGTATCGCTGTGCGGCTGTGGTTGCCGTGCTTGCAGTGCTGCTGTCACCGGTCGTGGCGTTCGCACTCGACACGAGTGTGCTGGCGACGATGTCGGCCCTCGTCGTGGCACCCCTGCTGGTGCTGCTCGCGACGGAACAGGGGCTGCTGCAGGGAGCGGGACAGTTCGGTCGATTGAGCGTCGTACTCGCGTCGGCGGGCTTCGGCAAAGTGGTTCCGGCCGTGGTCGTGCTGTTTCTGGGCGGCGGACCCGGTGTCGTCTTGGCCGCCAGCGCCGCAGGCACCGGAGTGGTGGCACTGGCGGCGCGGCTGCTCGACCGCGGTGACGGAACGGCCGGATCTGCCGTTCGCATCGGCGTCGGGACCGTACTGCGGGCCTCTCAGGTGCAATTGGCGTTGATCGCACTGTCCTCGGTGGACCTGATGCTGGCTCGAATCTTGCTCAGCAGTGAGGATGCGGGGCTGTACGCACTCGGTGCCGTCGCAACGAAAGCGGCGTTCTGGCTACCCCAGGCTGTCGGTGTCGTGCTGTACCCCCGAATGGCAAACCCGGTGCAGTCGGCGGCCGCTTTGCGCTCGGCGTTGGCGGTCGTGGCCAGTATCGGGTCGGTACTTGTTCTCGGCTCTGCGCTCGCTGCAGGGTTGATCCCGATCGTGGTCGGCGAGGGTTACGCCGCCGTCCAGGGATATTTGTTCATCTTCGCGCTGCAGGGCGCGTGCCTGGCGGTGTTGCAGAGCGCGTTGCTGTGGGCCATCGCCGGCGAACGCACTGTGCTCGCTCTCGTCGCGTGGTTCGGCTTGCTCGTCGAGGTGTTGCTGCTGACGTTGCTGGCGTCGACGCTGGTGCAGTTCGTCGTCATTGCGGTATCGGTGGCTGCGGCGACCCCCGCAGTTGTGTGTGCCGTGGCGCTGACGGATCGTCGGTAGCCCCAAGCAGCCCGTGAATTTTGCTCCATTCTTCGCCCACATTTACGGGATCCCGTAAATATCGGCGAAGAATGGAGCTCCATGCACCCCCTGATACACGAATGGCGCGACCCCGTGGGGCCGCGCCATTCGTCGATCGTTCGGGCTATTCCTTGGAGAGGTTCGTCCTAGGGATGACCTCGGTCTGATCCGTCGTCCAGTCGCGGTCGCGGGGCTGTGCCGGTGCAGCGCCGCCACCATCGTTCGTCGGCCGTGTTCCGCTGGTGCGTGCGGGGTGGCGGGGTCCGCCGGTACCGCCGCGCAGTCCGAGAAGGACACCGGCGATCAACGCGATGACACCGAGGATGCCGGCGATGATCGGGATCGTGCGTCCGAACAGTGAGATCTTGTCCTGGCCGTCCTTGGCCTGCTGAATCTGGTACTCGACGGTGTTCTCGTCGAACGTGATCGGTGCTTTCAGCACATCTACCTCGGCCTCGCCTGCGGTGCGCGAGTAGTACTGGTGGATCTGCTCCTCGCCCTTGACGACCACACCGGTTTCGGGTTCGACCCACACCGTGCGGTTGTTCTCGTACCAGCGGGTCATCGTGACGGGAGTGTCGCCGCCCTCGACTCCCCAGGTAGCGGCCGGCAGAGTCACCTTGTTGGTCGGGAGGTTGACCACGCCGGACAGGTCGACCGGGCCGACCGTCTGCTCGTACTTGTAGACCTTCGTGCCGTTGATCTCGGTCTCTTCGACGAAGTCGATGTCCTTCGAAGCGCGGGCATTGACGTCGAAGTACGGGTACGACTTCTGCTCGGAGTTGAACGGGAACTTGTACTGGAGTCCGGTGTGCGGAACTTCCTCGGCAGGCTTGTCGCCCTGAATCTGGATGGTGCCGACGGGATTCTCGACGGGCATCGACGTCACACGGTCGATGGTCACGCGGTCGACGCTTGCCGTGAGAAGTCCGCTGTCACCCTGCTTGTCGCTGCGGCGAAGTGTCTGTCCGGCCTGAAGAGTGATCTCGTCGGCGTTCGACGGGTCCTCGACGGTGACGAATCGCTGCGACACCATGGGGACGTCCTGGTCGACCTGGGCCTGGCCCGCTGCGAGGGAAGCTGCGTTGAGCACGCTGCCGGTTCCGGTGGACACCGTGGTCACTTCGAGATCCAGTGGTGTCTTCTCGAGGCGGGGTACCGTGTACGTCGGGATGAGAATCGCTGCCACCAGCAGGAATGCGCCCAAGCCTACAAGTACGAGGGCAAGAATCCGGCTCGGCCCTGAGCGCTCCGCCATGTGTGAATCTCCTTAGTCGTGTTACTGGCGCCCCGCTGCTTCCACCCCCGACAGGTCCGGGCAGTACAGAGCCCATTCCTGGAGTGTCCGATTGGTATCGCCACGTCGCAGGTGACAGTAACAGTGATCACGCTGTGTGGTCGCGGGCACGCCCGATGATGGTCAAGTTTCACAGCGGGATGCTTCACTGGATACGCAATGACTACGCCGACCGCATCGCTGCCTCGCTCCGTCGTACCCCTCCGTGGGTTCGTTCCATCTCTCGAGGGCATGCGTGCGTTCGCGGCGATCGGCATCGTCGTCACCCACGTCGCGTTTCAGACCGGTGCAGCGAGTTCGCCCATCATGGGCCGAGTCTGGGGGCGTTTCGATCTCACCGTTGCCATCTTCTTCGCGCTGTCCGGCTTTCTGCTGTGGCGGCCTCACGCTGCGCAGGCACGAGGACAGGGGCATGCCCAACCGGTGACGAGGTATCTGTGGTCCCGCGCCGTCCGCATTCTTCCGGCGTACTGGGTCGTGGTGACGCTCGTCCTTCTGTTCTTGCCGAACACCGGCAGCAGCTGGCGGGTCTGGGCGTCGAACTTGACCCTGACGCAGGTGTTCGTGCCGCTGACGTTGACCGAGGGCATGACTCAGATGTGGAGTCTGTCGGTCGAGGTGGCGTTCTACCTGATGCTGCCGGTCGTGGGACTGCTGATGGCGGGCTTGCGCGGAGAGGCCGCGCGGTACCGCATTCCAGTCTTGCTGACGGCGTCCATCGTGAGTCTTGTGTGGGCGTTCATTCCGATTTCGACGCCTGACGCCATCCACCACGACAACTGGCTGCCGGCCTACGTTCCGTGGTTCGCGGCGGGAATGATCCTCGCGGAGTATTCGACGCGACTTCAGACGGGGCTACATCGGTTGGCTGCCCGTCGACTGGTGATCGGTGCGATCGCGGTTGTCGCGTTCGTTGCGTCGGCGACGCCGTTGGCAGGGCCACAGGGTCTCGTCCGGCCGGAGCCATGGCAGTTCGAGGTCAAGATCGCGCTCGGAGCGGTCCTGGCGATGGCGTTACTGGCTCCGCTGGTGCTCGCCGGCGAACATCGCAGACACGCGGTCCTCGAACATCCGGTGACGCTCGCGTTGGGCCGGTGGTCCTACGGCATCTTCATCTGGCACTTGGTCATTCTGGCGATGGTGTTCCCGGTCTTCGGAGTCATCCCGTTCACCGGGCATTTTCTTCTGATCTTGACGGTGACTGTTGCGCTGTCGATCCCGGTCGCGGCCGCTAGCTACGCGCTCGTGGAGGAGCCTGCGGGACGTGCGCTGCGCAATCGGTTTCGCACCGCAGATCATTCACGCGCGGCCTGACCTACTTGTGTTCGTAACGCGTTCACCGCCACGGCGACGAGGGCAATCAGCGCAGCCAGTTGGATCAGCGACGAGTGCCCGATGTAGCCGTCCGTGTCGCGCCACGGGCCCTTCGACAGCATCGCCGTCGCGAGCAGCGTTCCGAGGCCGGCCATGCAGACCATGGTCTTGGCGCCGACGTCGTCGCCGAAGCGCCGTCGTAGAACCAGGAATGTTGCGGCAACCGCTGCTGCCGTGAGAACTCCGCCGATTCCCGCGATCACAGTGACGGCGAGGAACAGTAGACCCCAGCCGAGTACTCTGCTGCGCCAAGGCGCAGGTGCATCACCGGTGGGGCTTCGACTTCGCCGAAATGCGTAGAACATCAACGGAATCAAGAGGAAGAGGCCGCCGAATATGCCGAGTCGATACCACTTGTCCGACGGATAGTCGAGGCGCACGGTGCCCGATGTCCCCGCTGGGGCGATCCACCCCTGCTGCCAGCCGTTCACGACCACGGGCTTCAGCTCGGCACCGTCGGAAGATGTTGCGTGCCAACCGCTGTTGGTGCTCTCGGGCACGACCAGGACTTGATCGCCGTCGTGCTCGGTCACGGTGATTTCCCGATGACCTGCGCCCCATGCGGTGGTGGCTGCAGCTCGTGGTGCCGAGCTGGTTGCGCTGACTGCCGGAACGGGCATGGTGCGTAGGCGAACTCCGTCGACGACGAATGCTGCACCCGGGTCGACGACGATGTCCTGCCTGCCCTCCGGAAGCGGAATCGGGTTCAGTGTCTCATTGGGTACAGGGAACGGACCCTCGCAGATCGTGGCCTGCACCGGTGCGCCCGAACGTAGCTGCGCCGGTGTCGCGGTCACCGAGGCGCGGACGGTCAGGCCTGCGATCGACATGATGGGCCCCACGTCGCAGGCGACCGTGATCGGACGGTCTTCGTCGAGTGGCGCGCCTACCTCGCGGCCACCGGACAGTACGGTCACCTCGGCAAGACCGGGAGGCTGCGGCACCACGAAGCCGAGCGAATTCTTGTCGAGTACGTCGTCCCAGTCGGTGATCGACAGCACGATGCGGTCGGTCACCTGTGGATACAGATCGATCGTCGTAGGCTCGTTCGGGTCGACCTCGCGAACCTGCGGCCCAGAACCGAGATCGACTGCCACCGACGTCGGATGCGCAGGTAGAGGACCCAGGCTGGGGGACAACGTGAGAGCGTCGACGAGCGTCGGCTCCGGGAGGGTGATCGTCAGGGTCGGCTGGGTGCCTGCGCGCTTCTCGATGCTCTTCTCCGGGGCGGTCCACGCGGTGCGATCGTCACCGTCGGTGGCGGCGAACGGGGACCCTGCGAGGTCGCCGACATCGGATGCGCCCGACGCCGCCGGGCGTCCGGGCTGAGACAGTAACGCCTCGAGCTCGGGACTCTGGCGGGTGCGAAGCGACAGTTCGGGCAGTACAGCAGTGCCCTCGGGGACGGTCAGGGTGCGCGAGAAGCGGCCCAGTTCCTCTGGATTCACCGAAAGTCCACTGCTGCAACGGATTCTGTCCCCCGTGTCGAGGCATCCGGAGCGTCCGGGAAATTCCTGTCCGAGGTCCCATGCCGCCACGTCTGCGCCGGCAGGGACGTCGGGGAGAACCGCTCGGTGGACGATCGACACTTTCTGCGGTGCATCACGATTCGAATAGTCCTGGACAGACAGCTCGCTGATTCCGAACTGGCTACCGCTGGTGCCGTCGACCGTGTTCTTTGCGGTGATTCGCACCCACGGCGTCGGACCTCCGGGTAGCGATACCGTCATCAGGTCGCCGGGCTCGTCGATGCGGGCCGCGGTACTTCCGTTCGGTGTGGTGATCTCCAACCATTTGACGGGGTCGCCGATGGTGCCGGGGCTGGTGCGCAGCTCGAGTAGGCCGCCGGAGACAGGCTTGTCGAAGTCGAGCTGAAGCCATTGTCCCACTGCGCTTTCGATTCCGTTGCTCACCCAGCTGGTGGCAAGGTCGCCGTCGACCACGGCGGCGACTCCGCTTCCCGGCTTGGTACCGCCGATCTGTGTCGAGTCCGAGGCCGAGCTCGACGCGGTGATGCGCGCACCCTCCCACTCTCCGTCGACGGTGTCGGCGCCGTACACCGGATAGTCGGCGACTTCGTTCAGTGATCGGCGTGGTTCGTCGGCCGACCGAAGCGCAGAATTGTGGTTGTCGACCTGCCCGAAATCGGTCTCCCTGTTCATCGGAGTGTCGGTGACCGTCACGGAGGGCACCGGAATGCCCGCGGCTTCGGCATCGGAAGCGAGAATCACCGGCCCCTCGGGAACGGGATCGGGTACCCCGTTGCGGCGCTGCTCGTTCGATCGCTGAATCGACTCGGGACCGCCCTGGACGAACGGAACGCGGTCGAGATCGACGGTGTAAGGCCCGGACACGGCAGCCGAGGATTCCACCGCGTAGATC
>NZ_LVCV01000181.1 GCF_001647195.1 Rhodococcus sp. EPR-157
CTTGTTCAGCCCGGGTGAGCCGTCGAGGGCTGCGTGTACCTGTGCCGGACGCGTCGATCGTGACGTCTCCGGATCGAGGTCGTTGCGCACGACGACGTAGTGGATGCCCTGTCCGAGAAGGGTATCGGCCAAACCGGCGGACGGCCTACCGTCGGCTATGAGGCGTTGTACGGAGTCGAGTGCTCGGATCGCGCCCGGTGGCGTCAGGGGTACCGAGTCACGGACGGCCCACGGCGTAGTCGCGAGAGCCTGAAGCGGTTCGTCACGCGTGAGGCCCCACGTCTGCAGCGCGAACGGTGCACCGGGCACGACGAGCGCGCGTTCGGCATCGGACCCGTCGGGCGAGGTTCCCGACGCGTGGTCGGTGAGCCAGTCGGCGGCCTCGTGCCAGTACTCGGGAATGCTCTCGTAGGCACCTCGTGGGGCGAGTTTCCCGGTCCAGGCAAGGGAAGTGGAGAACGTGAGTGCGACGAGCACGAGTCCGGCGAGGGCGACCATCCGATCTTTTTCGGGGTGCGCGATCGCTTGTTTCCACCTGGCACGAGGCACCGAGCCTGGGAGGGGAACCTTCGCCAGCAAGTGAGCGAGCCCGAGCACGAGGGGGATTCGCACGACCGGTTCGAGTTTGTGGACATTGCGCAGAGGCGCGCCGCCGGAATCGAGGAACAGTCGGACCGAGTCGGCGACGGGCGAACCGAGCCCGCCGACATATCCAGCGGTAAGTCCCACGATGCCGACGAACAGCATGACCGTCAGTCGTCCGCGCGCGGGCATCGAGCGCATGGCGAGCCCAGCCACGCCTGCTGCGGCGATCACACCCGTCGCGACGACGGCAGCCGGCTGAGTAACCAGGACAGCACCCGCTACACGTTCAGGGGAGACGAACGGTGTCCAACTGCTGGTGCCCCGGAGAATCTCGGTGAGTGAGGCCCACTGCGTCGTCGTGCCGGAGGATTCGATGTAGTCGAGGAACGGTGGGCTGACGGATCCCAGCAGCAACAGAGGGACGATCCACCACAGCGTCGCGAGCAGGAGAAAGCCGGCCCACCAGCCGCTGAATACGAACCAGCGTCGGTTCGGTCGGTGGCACAGGATCCAGATCACGCCGACGAGGGCGGCGGCCGCTGTCGCGACGGCGTTGACAGCACCCATGAGTGCAACCGCGGCGGCGGATTGGGCAGCGAGCATGCGGACGCCCGGTTGGGCTCCGCCCC
Organism: Rhodococcus sp. EPR-157; assembly: GCF_001647195.1. Lineage (GTDB taxonomy): Bacteria > Actinomycetota > Actinomycetes > Mycobacteriales > Mycobacteriaceae > Rhodococcoides. The sequence goes on from NZ_LVCV01000181.1 coordinate 1,215, forward strand.
AGTGGCCTCGTGGGGCTCCTGGGGCTCCGCCCCAGTGGCGCGAATAAGTGCGCCTGGGCCTACTCAACCGTGCCACTGCGGCGGAGCCGCCGGGGGCGCGAGCGGCGGAGCGGCCGGAGTCGCTGGGGGCGAAGGCCCACACGATGGGGATCAGCACCCACGGCGCGAGCATCATCGGCATCGTCTCGGACGAGATCGACGCGAGGGTCGTGACGACGCGAGGTGAGAGCGCGAACGCGACCGCAGCGATGATGCGTGAGGTTCTGCTGCCGATCCCGAGTGCCTCGGCGAGCCGAATGATCCCCCAGAAGCCCGCGATCAGCAGCAGCGCCCACCAGAGACGTTGAGTGACCCACGGGGGTACGGACAGCACATCACCGAGCGAGAAGAACGCTCCGTGTGGAAAGAAATAGCCGTACGCCTGATTCTGAACCTGCCCGAGCGGCGCCTGCGACGTCCACTGGTGCGAGGCACGCGCAAGGAATCCCAGGGGGTTCTGCGTCAGATCGTATTTGGTATCCGCGACGGTATAGCCGGGAACCTGCAGAAACGAAAGGAGGAGAGCAAAGACAGAGACGCCGAGAAGCCACCTACGACCGAGTGGTTCGGAAGAGATCGAGTCAGAAGCGTCAGCGGCTGCCGTACTCAACCTGGTTCAGCAGCGAAGAATCAGCATTGCCGGAGCGATCGATCTCGGGACGAGTGTTGTCCGACGCCGCCGCAGTCACTCCGAACACAACCCCGGCGCCGAGCACCGCACCGACTACCGCAGCAACAACTCCCGGGACAGCGAACTTCATCTCTCGATCTCCACTTTCGTCGACGGACGCGAGGCGTCGATATCCCCCGTGCGCGGATCACGGTATCACCCGTGACGCTTGTCGCCGGGCGCACGCGCTGCTATTTGCCTGGCGGAACAATCAGCACAGGCCGATGGCTGTGTCTGAGCACGTGGTCGGCGACCGAACTCTGCAGCAGTGAACGTAGTCCTGTGGTGCCTCGAGTGCCGGTGACGATGATGTCGACATCGAGATCGTCGGCCTTTTCGACGATCGCACTCCAGATGGCCGTCGTGCATTCGGCGCAGTGCCCTTCGACCCGCAGACCGGCCTCCTCGGCGAGCCGGACGCCTTCGTCGTTGGTCACCTTGGCATCGGTGAACGCGACGTCTTCCGCTTCGTCCTCGGGAATCCACTCCGGCGCCATGACGCCGGACAGTCCGGACATTCGGACTGCTTGACGCACCATCGGCTCCCAGGCAGTCACGACGATGGCCCGTGTGGTGGTGAGGAATCGGCCTGCGTACTCGATGGCGCGTTTGGCGTTGTCGGAGCCGTCGTAGGCGATGAGAATCAAGTCTGCCGGCATCGTGTGTCCCTCCTGATGTCGCTTTTGTCCAATCCTAGCGCGGGAGGGCGGCGAATCGCGTGGCTACCGGGTACTCGGCTACCGTCGGATTCCATGAGCAACTTCCGATCGCCCGTAGGAATCGCAGCGCTGGTGATCGGCGTCGGGTTCACCGCCTCGTGCGGAGGCGGCAGCACGGAAACCGCCGCTGTGGCCACGTCCTCCGATGTCACGGTCACGACGACCGTTGCCGCGCCGACCA
>NZ_LVCV01000182.1 GCF_001647195.1 Rhodococcus sp. EPR-157
CGTCGGAGTCACCGGTACCGCCGATGCGATCGACGTCATGGCGCGCGAACAGGTCGGCGGAATCTTCATCGGCAGCTGGACAGATTCGACGACGCTGGCCAATGGCGAGGTACCGCAGATCAACGACGCCGCCGCGGTACCGCCGATGGTCACGATCGACGAGGAGGGCGGCAGGGTCTCCCGCGTCGAAGATCTCCTCGGAACAGATCCGTCGGCGCGAGAGACGGCGCAGACGATGTCGGTGGACGAGACGTACCAGATGGCGCTGGAGCGAGGCCGCGGATTGCGGGGGCTCGGCGTAACCGTCGACTATGCGCCAGTGGTCGACGTCAGTAGTCAGCCCGACGACTCGGTGATCGGCGACCGGTCGTATTCGGACGATCCGGCCGTCGTCGTCCAGTACGCGGGTGCCTACGCGCAGGGCCTGCGCGACGCCGGGGTCCAACCCGTCATCAAGCACTTCCCAGGCCACGGCTCGGGTTCGGGTGATTCGCACACGGGCGCAGTCACGACGCCACCCGTCGATCAGCTGATTCAGACGGACCTCGTTCCGTTCGCACAATTGTCGACGACGGGCGTCGGCGTCATGGTCGGGCACCTCGACGTGCCTGGACTGACGGCACCGGGCGAGCCGGCAAGTATCAGTCCCGCTGTCATGTCTTTGCTGCGCGACGGAGTCGGCTATGGAGCTGCGCCGTTCACGGGACCGATCTTCACCGACGATCTCAGCGGCATGGCGGCTATCACGAATCGGCTGGGAATTGTCGCTGCCGTCGAGGCGGCTCTGGTTGCAGGTGCCGACGTCGCCCTGTGGCTGACGACCGACGACGTCCCGCAGGTCTTGGACAATCTGGAAGATGCTGTGGCGTCGGGACGGCTCGATGCGGCGCAGGTCGATCGATCGGCAGCCACCGTCGCACGCTTCAAGGGAGCCTGCTAAATTTCTCGACGCGGCAACCGGTAGTGACGCAGGCCTCCTTACCGTGGAGTAAGATCATGAGTCCTACGTTGTTTTGGAGGACACATGGCCGGCGGCACCAAACGATTGCCCCGCGCCGTCCGAGAGCAACAGATGCTCGACGCCGCGGTCGATGTCTTCTCCGACAACGGGTTTCATGAGACTTCGATGGATGCGATCGCCAAGAAGGCGGCGATCTCCAAACCCATGCTGTACCTCTATTACGGTTCCAAGGACGAGCTGTTCGCGGCGTGCATCCATCGTGAGGGCGCCAAGTTCGTCGAAGCGCTCACTCCCGCCGCCGACCCCACCTTGGCCCCGCGCGAGCAGCTGAGACGCGCGCTGCTAGGTTTCCTTGGTTTCGTCGGCGAGAATCGGAAGTCGTGGATGGTGTTGTACCGCCAGGCGATCGGTCAGACAGCATTCGCCTCGCAGGTACAGAGCAGCCGGGACAGGCTCATCGAACTGACCGCCCGGTTGCTCGAAATGAGCACCAAGGATCCGGAACCCGATCAGAATTATGCACTGATGGCCGTTGCCCTCGTCGGCGCCGGAGAGGCCGTCGCGGACCGTGTTGCGGGTGGCGAAATCGAAGTCGACGCCGCTGCGGACCTGTTGGAAAACCTCGCGTGGCGCGGTCTGGCCGGAAAGAAATCCGCGCCGATCGTCTGACCGACGCTCGGTGCGTCGCAGATGCGGATGTTCGGCTGGGGTGGTGACCGAATGGGACATTCGCTAGTGCGCCCCGGTGACCGAATGGGACATTCGCTAGTGCGGCGGTGACCGAATGAGACATTCGCACACTCAGAGTGACTGAACTAGCCATTCGCTCACCTGTAGTGACCGAAACCGACATTCGGTCACCCGGCAAGTGACCGAAACAGACATTCGGTCACCCGAAAGGTCCCAAGAAACACCCCTGGGGTGACCGAAACAGCCATTCGGTCACCCCAGGAGCACACAACCCACCTACCGCAGAGTCCCGGTGAGGTGCGGGTACCCCTTCTTCGGATTCTTCAGCGAAATATCCCAGCCTGCACCGACCGACTCGGCGTACAGGTTGACGGTCGCGGGCAGGATGATCGGCTTGCCGAACCTGACGTTGTAGGTGACCTTCTCCGGAATGCGACCCTCGATCACCTGGAGTACGGCTGCTGCACTCCACATTCCGTGCGCGATGGTTCGCGGGAACCCGAAAGCCTTGGCGCCCAACGACGACACATGGATCGGGTTGCGATCGCCGGAGACCGACGCGTACCTGCTGATCATCTTCTGGTCGACCCGCAGGGTGCGCGTCGGGGGCGGCGGAACCTCGTCGGCGGGAGGTGCTTCACGAGGTCCACCGGAGAGCGAGGTCTTCTGCAAGCTCATGAAGCTCGAAGTCTGCTTCCACACGAGTTCGCGTCCGACGCTGACCTCGCTGATGACGTCGACCAACAGGCCCTTGCGGTGTTCACGCAAGTTCTCCGCGTGCACTCGGATATCGAGCGGTTCGGAAGCGGAGATGCTCCTGAACTGTTCGATGACGTTCTCGGCGTGCACGGAACCGATAGCGGCGAACGGAAAGCCTTTGGACACCATCAGTTTCATGACCGTCGGAAACACCAGAGTGAACGGGTACGTCACCGGGAGGGAGTCCCCGAAACGCAATCCCGTTGCGCGGCAGTACCCGGCGAGATTGTCGGCGTCCACGCGCAGTCCGCGAAGCTCGAACACGGTGCTCGGCACCGACGAGGACTTCGGCCGGAGGAACGGCAGCGCTCCGAGTGCAGCGGAGGTATAGATCTCCGACGTCTTCGGCTGCTCCGTGAGCTGTACGACGCTCATGCGCCGAGCAGGCTCTGGCCGCAGACGCGGACGACCTGTCCGGTGACGGCGTTCGAGGCTGGGCTCGCGAAGTAGGAGACCAACTCGGCGACGTCGACGGTCTCGCCGCCCTGCAGCAGCGAGCTCATGCGACGTCCGGCCTCGCGAGTTGCGAACGGAATGGCCGCAGTCATCGCGGTTTCGATGAAGCCCGGTGCGACGGCGTTGATCGTGATGTTCTTCTTCGCAAGGACCGGCGCCGACGCGTGGACGAGGCCGATGACTCCGGCCTTGGACGTGCCGTAGTTGGTCTGGCCGCGGTTGCCGGCGATGCCTGCGATGGAGGAGACGTCGACGACGCGTCCGCCTTCCTTCAGTGCACCGGTCTCGACCAGGTGATCGGTGATGCGCTGCGGGGCGAGGAGGTTGACGCCGATAACCGAATTCCAGCGGCTCTCGTCCATGTTGGCGAGCGTCTTGTCACGGGTGATGCCTGCGTTGTGGACGATGATGTCCGCGCCGCCGTGGCGTTCGAGGAGGTGCTTGGACAGAACTTCGCCGGCGTCGGGTGCGGTGACGTCGAGCGCGAGAGAGGTTCCGCCGACCTTGTTGGCGGTCTCCGACAGGGCCTCGCCTGCGGCGGGGATGTCGGCGGCGATGACGGTTGCTCCGTCGCGTGCGAGGACCTCGGCGATGGTCGCACCGATTCCGCGAGCTGCACCGGTGACGACGGCTACCTTGCCGGCGAGGGGCTTGTCCCAGGAGGCCGGAGCCTCGGAGTCGGCATCTCCGACGGCGATGACCTGGCCGTCGACGAATGCGGACTTGGCCGACAACAGGAAGCGAAGCGTGGATTCGAGGCCGGAGAGTCCGGTCGACGCCTTCGGGGAGACATAGACCAGCTGAGCCGTCGCGCCGCGCTTGACCTCTTTGCCCACGCTGCGGGTGAAGCCTTCGAGCGCCCGCTGAGCGATGTGCTCGTCGACGCTTGCGGTTTCTTCCGGCGTCGTGCCGATCACGACGACGCGCGCCGACGGTGCGAGGTTGCGGATGACCGGCTGGAAGAACTGGAACAGCTGCTCGAGCTCGCTGACGCTGCCGATGCCGGTGGCGTCGAACACGAGGGCGCCGTACTTGTCGTCGTGCGCCTGGGCCTGGGGGTAGTCGGCGAGCAACGCACGCAGCGGCTCGACGAGACGGCCGTTGCCGCCGATCAGCACTGGGCCCGCAAGTGGCGGTTCGCCTGCCTTGTACCGGCGCAGCTTTTCGGGCTGCGGCAGACCTGCCTGCTTGGCGATGAAGGCTCCGGGCGCGGACGCGAGGAACGTTGAGTAGAGGTCTGGGGCTCCCTTGGTGGCTGCCACTGTCCTGCCTTTCGAATTTGGCGCCTGCGGCCCCCCATGCGCGCATAGTTACTGCCTGACGTAACTACACACTCACGGGTGCGAAGCGCACGACCGGGTGTCGACAACCAACTTACTCGCCAGTAAGATGAATCTCCACCAGGGTCTTTTTCCACGATGTTTGGAGACGAAAAGTGACAAGCAAGCAGCTACGACCGGTCGCAATCGTCGGTGGCAACCGCATCCCGTTCGCGCGCTCGGACAAGAAGTACGCCCTGGCCTCGAACCAGGATATGCTCACTGCCACCATCGACGGGCTGGTCAGCCGGTTCGGTCTACAGGGCGAGCGCCTCGGCCTCGTCGTTGCGGGTGCCGTGCTCAAGCACAGTCGCGACTTCAACCTCACCCGCGAGACCGTTCTCGGTAGCGCGCTCAGCCCGTACACCCCTGCATACGACATTCAGCAGGCGTGTGGCACCGGACTGCAGTCCATCGTTGCGGTCGGCGACGCAATTGCGTCGGGTCGTATCGAGGCGGGAATCGGCGGCGGCGTCGACACCACATCGGACGCACCCATCGGTGTCAACGACGACCTGCGCGAATTCCTCCTTTCGCTCAACCGCGCGAAGTCGACTACCGATCGACTCAAGCTGCTCGGCAACGTGCGTCCGTCGATGCTCGGGATCGAGATTCCGCGCAACGGAGAGCCGCGCACCGGTCTGTCGATGGGCGATCACGCGGCCATTACGGCCAAGGAGTTCGGCGTACGCCGCGAAGATCAGGACGAGCTGGCCGCAGCGAGCCACAAGAACATGGCGGCCGCATACGACCGTGGATTCTTCGACGACCTGGTGACGCCGTTCCTCGGCCTCACCCGCGACGACAATCTGCGTCCGGGATCGACCGTCGAGAAGTTGTCGACGCTCAAGCCGGTATTCGGCACCAAGCTCGGCGACGCCACCATGACCGCCGGCAACTCGACGCCGCTCACCGATGGCGCCTCCGCGGCGCTGCTCTCGTCGGACGAGTGGGCCTCCGAGCGAAACCTGCCGGTGCTCGCGCACCTGGTGGATTCCGAAACGGCTGCCGTCGACTACGTCCACGGCAATGCGTCGTTCAAGGACGGTTTGCTGATGGCGCCGACGTATGCCATTCCGCGCCTTCTGGCTCGAAATGGGCTTACGCTGCAGGACTTCGACTACTACGAGATTCACGAGGCGTTCGCATCCGTCGTGCTCGCGACGCTGCAGGCATTCGAGAGCGACGAGTACTGCAAGGAGCGTCTCGGCCTCGATTCGGCTCTGGGTTCGATCGACCGCAGCAAGCTCAACGTCAACGGATCTTCGCTTGCGGCGGGGCACCCGTTCGCTGCGACCGGCGGCCGCATCGTCGCGTCGTTGGCCAAGATGCTGGCAGAGAAGGGCTCGGGCCGCGGCCTGATCTCCATCTGTGCAGCAGGTGGACAGGGCGTCACCGCAATCATCGAGCGCTGAAACAGGCGCTCGACATCGGGGGCAAATAGTCGGCGGATCCGTCAGCGAGGGGTTGACGGATCTGCCGACCGTGCGGCGCGGTAGCGCTCGCCGAACGTAACTACGCGCGCCCGGGCTGGTTTGCCCGTGCGCGCGCAATCACCGCCCGACGTTGCCCATCCGTACGAGATTTACTCGGGAATCCCGCTTTCCGGCGGCGTCGACTCCTCGCCCGTGTATTCGACGACGGGAGAGTCGCCGATATCGGTCTGCAGGACCGGCGTCAGGTATTCGGGAACTCCACCCTGGATCTGGAAGACACTGGCACCCGAGATGCCGAGATGGCTGGTGTCGGAGTACCGGAACGGCGCCAATTGTGGACCCTCGAAGTCCATTCCGCCGTCCGCAATCGCCGCGACTATGCCCTCACGAGTGGGGTTCTCACCCGCGGCTTGGAGGGCTTGGACGAATGCATACGCCTGGCTGAGCCCGTAGATGCGGTAGTTGGTGAGCGGATCTCCGGTTCCGTTCTCCGCCCACACTTTCTGCCAGAGTTGGGTCCACGCATTGTCCGGTGAGTCGACGCCGGGGATGTACTCGAGCGAGATCATGCCCTCGAGCGACTCTGCGCCGTTCGTGACCGCGCCCTGCGAGAAACGTCCGAGCAGTGAACCGACGAGGTCGACGTCGGAGCCGATGGAACTGTAGAACCATTCGGGGTCGTAGTTGAGCCTCATGGACGTCAGCTGGCTCAACGCGGTGTACGACGGAACGTTGAAACCGAGAACCAGATCGGCTCCGGCGCCCTGCAGCGCAGCGATCTGCGGCGCGACGTCGGTGTTGCCCGAGGTGTAGCGCACCACTTCGACGATCTGGTCGTCGAGATACTGACGGACTGCCACTTCGCTGTCTCGACCGAGGTCGTCGTCCTGCAAGAACAGGCCCACCTTGGCGTCCGGACGGTTCTTCTTGACCCAGTCTCCGATGATCTTGCCCTCGACCTGATAGTCGGGCTGCCATCCGAATGTGTTCGGGTACTTCTCCGGATCGTTGCCCCACATGATGGCGCCGGACGAGACGAACAGATCCGGTACGCCCTCCTCGTTGAGGAAGTCGATCACCGCGCTGTGGGTAGCTGTGCCGAGCCCGCCGACCACGGCGAAGACCTCGTCCTGGAGGACTAGTTCGTTGACGACCTGGGTGGTGGTCGTCGGATCGTACGAGTCGTCGCGAACGACGTACTCGATCTGTCGACCGTTCACCCCACCCGCTGCGTTGACGTAGTCGAAGTACGCCTGTGCGCCCGTCGGGATTTCGCTGTATCCGGGGGCGGCGACCCCGGTCAACGGGAAGTGCGCGCCGATTTTCACCGATGTATCCGTGATGCCGACCGTCGAGCCTTCGGACGCCTCGGCGCTCTCGTCTCGACCGCCTGCGCCGCATGCCGCGATCAGTGATACCGCGGCTGCGAGGGCGGTGACTTTGACCGCCCTCGACCTACCTCGTCGAAGTCGTCGAAGTCGTCGGTCGTCAAGAGTGAACCTTGTCATTTTTCCCCTTTTCTGGTGATGCGCCATTTTCGGAATGTTCCTACCAATCCCAGTGGTGCAAACAGGATTACGAGAACCGTGAAGACTCCGGTGACGAGTGGTGCAAGTTCGGCCGACTGCAGGCTGCTCAGTCCGGCGTCCAGCCCGAGGTTCGTGACGACCGGAGGTATGTAGGTCAACAGGGCTGCACCGATGAGGGCGCCGGACAATGTTCCGAGTCCGCCGATGACCACTGCGGAGAGCAAGGTCAACGACAACGTCAGCGTGAAGCCGCTCGGTGCCGCGATTCTCGCGGACATTGCGAGCACTGCACCGCCCGCGCCGGCGCACGCCGAGCTCACGACGAAAGCGAGGATTCGTGCCCGGCCGAGGTCGATGCCGGCGAGCTCGGCGGCAACTTCGTCGTCGCGAACCGCTCGCCACCGTCTACCCACCCTGCTCGACGATACGTTCGCCAGCAAGAAGAACACCAGCACCAGCAGAATCCAGCTGACGTACGACACGAATTTCGTACTGTCCATGTCGCTTCCGGTCACGAAATACATGACGTTGTCGACGACGTCCGGAACCTTGGGAGCAGGAACGACAAGCCCTTGCTCACCGCCGAGGTAGTCCGAGAAATACAGTGCGAGTCCTGGCACCGCGACGGCGAGGGCGAGGGTTGCGCCTGCGAGATACGGTCCGTGCAGGCGTGCCGCCGCCACCCCGACCACCAGTCCCACGACAGCTGCGACAGCTGTTGCCGCCAGGAGGACCAGCGGCACCGACCATCCGGAATCCTGGGCCCGCAGCATCAGGGCGGCGGTGTATGCGCCGACGGCCATGAACGCTCCGTGGCCGAGAGAGAGCTGCCCGCTGAGGCCGGTGAGCACCGTCAGCCCGCCGGCCGCGATGGCGAGGTAGGCAACGGAGGTGAGCTGACTCTGACGGAAGGTGCTCAGGCTTTCCAGCGCCAACACGATGACTGCGAGACCGATTACAGCACAGAGCAAATGGCGCCGAACCGGTGTGGCAGTGATGCGTACCCACACGGGCGTGGACGTGATTCGAGTACTCATGTCAGACCCTCCTCGCCGCTGCGCTTGCGAACAATCCGCTCGGGCGGACGAGTAGCACGACTATGAGGATGATCAATGCCGCGCTCGAAACCAGATCCTGGCCGAGGTATCCGCTGACGAAGCTGAGTCCGATCCCCATCAGCAGTCCACCTACGACGGCGCCTGCCGGACTGTCCAGTCCGCCGAGAACTGCAGCGACGAAACCGAATACCACGATCGAGTCCATGTACCCCGGATGCACCAGCGAGCCGCCGGCAATGAGCAGACCCGCAAGCGAACCGACGACGGCGGCGAGGGCCCAACCGAGCGTGAGCATACGACCGACGCGCACCCCGAGGAGCTTGGCCACCTCTTGCTCGAATGCACTCGCGCGCATCTTCAGGCCGAGATCGGTGAATCGGAAGCGCAGCACGAGTAGCCCGAGAACGACCAGCACCGCGATGACCTTGAAAATGTCGTATCCGGTGAGCGCGACGTTCAGATCCCCGATCCGCTGGCCGGTGAGTCCGAACGGTGCTGGAAAGGACCGGAATTGATTTCCGAACACGATCGCCGCCACCGCGTGAATGATGATGAACAACCCGAGCGTCAGAATGACCGGGTTGATGTGCGACGAGCTGTCGACGAACCGGATGACCAGTCGTTCGATCGCAGCGCCGAGTACGAGACCGCAGATGAGTGCGACACCGAATCCGATCCAGTACGAGTAGCCGGCGTCGATGACAACCAGTGCTACGTAGGTGGTGAGCATGGCCATCGGTGCTTGCGCGAAGTTGACGATGCGCGTAGATCGCCAGATGAGAACCAAGGCGAGAGCGAATGCGGCGTAGATCATTCCGGTCGTCACGCCGTTGATGAGGATGGTGAGCAGTTGCTGCACTGTGGCTGGCGTCCTTTCGGCTCGTTGGTTCAGAACCCGAGGTAGGCGTGTCGGAGGGCGTCGTCCTCGGCCAGGGCGTCGGCGGGACCCTCCACAGCGACCTTGCCCAGATCGAGGACGACTGCGTGTTCGGCGATGGACAGTGCGCTTCGCGCATTCTGTTCGACGAGAACGACTGTCATCGATTCGGCGTCGACGAGTGTGCGCAGAATGTCGAAGATCTGCGCGACGACTTTCGGGGCCAGACCGAGCGACGGTTCGTCCAGGAGGAGCACTGATGGCGTGGCCATCAGGGCTCGACCGATCACGAGCATCTGCCTCTCGCCGCCGGACAGTGTGTGTGCCGATGAAGTACGACGACCGTCCAGGGGTGGAAACATCTCGTATATACGGTCGAGCGTGACAGCGTCGTGATTTCTGTTGCGTCCCAACGCACCGAGTCGAAGATTTTCTTCGACGGTCAATTCGGCTATGACACCTCGTCCTTCGGGGACGTGTGCCAGGCCCTTGCGGGACATGCGATCCGGTGGCACGCCGACCACATCGACACCGGCGAGTTCGATACGCCCGGACTCGGGCCTGAGCAGTCCCGAGATGGTGCGCAGCAGAGTCGTCTTCCCTGCACCGTTCGCCCCGAGTACGGCGGTGACCGCGCCAGGGGCGACGGTCATGGATACCGAGTCGAGCGCGGTCACCGGTCCGTACCGAACGGTGAGATCGGTGATGACGAGTTGAGTCGCGTTACTTGTCATGTGTCACTTCGTTTCCGAGGTATGCCGCCAATACGGCGGGGTCCTCGCGGATCTCTGCCGGTGTCCCGTGGGCGATGACCTTGCCGAAGTCGAGGACGACGATGCGGTCACACACGCTCATGACGAGGTCCATGTGGTGTTCGACGAGCATCACGGATGTCTTCTCGGCGAGAGCGCGGATCTCGCGGGCGAGTTCGTCCATCTCGTCACCCGACAGTCCCGAGGCGGGTTCGTCGAGAAGAAGTAGAGACGGTTCGCTCACCAACGCGCGGGCGAGAGCGACCCGCTTGCGCACCGCATACGGCAGGCTGGGTGGCAGCCGATGGGCATAGGCATCGATACGCAGTTGTTCCAGGGTGGCCATTGCGGTCGAACGGACGGTGTCGTCGTCGGCTGCGCTGGACGGGAGGCCGAGGAGCCCGGCGAGTATCCCGGTGCGGGCCGTACGGTCTGCTCCGATCATGACGTTGTCCAGGACGGTCATGCGATCGAACAGGCCGAGACCCTGCAATGTCCTGCTCATGCCGAGTCGAGGGAGGTCGTGCGGCCGAAGCTTTGTCAACGGTGTGCCGTGACGGCCGAGTGTTCCCGACTGAGGGTGGACGAGCCCGCAGGCGACATTGAAGAGC
>NZ_LVCV01000183.1 GCF_001647195.1 Rhodococcus sp. EPR-157
CCGAAGGAGACGTCGATGTCGGTCATCGTGAAGACCGGCTCGACCTCGCTGGGAGAATTCAAGTGATGCACCTCACAATCTGTGTGACTTCACTATGGGTGCCGCGCACAACCCGCGATATGGGCGCAGCGCACAGAATGTTTGGGTCCCGCGGTACCAGTACCGGTCAATTCGCCCATCGATGTGGGCTGAGTGCGCAAAACTGTTCCCGTGGTTACCCCCGGTGCTCGCGACGTTTCCTCGCGCTCCGCTGCCCGGGGAGCGGTGACAACGGTCGATCAGGAGAGGATTCAGCGGGCGTGGTCGGGGTTGTCGTCTCGCGCGGATGCGATCGCCGACTCGATCACGCTGGCGCTGATCGAACAGGAGCCGGCCTACATGGTCAGTGCGACCCCGGACATCGCAGGCGAGCTTCGACGCAGCACTCGCGAGCACATCAGGCAAGGTCTGAGAACGCTCTCCGGGGCGTCCGCAGCTGACGACAACACACGCGAAGTCTGGCGTCGAACCGGTCGGGAGCGTGCACGTCAGGGCATACCGATGGAATTGGTGCTCAAGGCATACACGCTCGGCAGCCGAACGTTGTGGGAAGAGTTGGTGCTCGAACGCGAGCAGCACCGATCGGAGATCGACGAGCATCTGCTTCTCGTGGCCGGGCAGCAACTGTGGCGTGCACTCGACAGCCAGTACGAGACTCTCGTCGACGCGTATCGGCGGGAGAGCGCGCGGATGCAGCAGCGCGATCTGGCCAATGTGCTGGTGATTCTCGACGGCCTGCGATCGGGGCGAGGAGGAGATCCCGCGTTCGTCATCGAAGCGCGTGCCACCCTCGGGCTCTCCGCATCGCAGGAAATCGCCTGTGTCGTGGGCCCGCTCGACGAGCACGGGTCACCGCCGCTGTCCGCACCCGAGGACGCTCTGGACCAGATCGGCGCCGTCTCGCACTGGAACATTCGCGATGGTCATCAGTTTGCGCTCGTCGCGCTGCCGCGCGGATCCTGGAATTCGATCGTTTCGGCACTGGCTGCCCGGGCGGTGGGGCCCGTCGGCGTCGCGCATTCCCCCGACGGTGTGTCGTCGTTCGCCGCTGCGTACCGTCTCGCGGCGTTGACAGCCGAGACCATCACCGAGGACAGCGGTGTGGCGTTGGCAACGGACCGGTTGCCGCGAGTGATCATGGCGGCCGACGAGCAGTCGTCCGAATTGCTCGTTCACCACGCTCTCGGGAATCTGTGGACACATCCGGAGCCGCAGCGCGAAACTCTGCTCGGCACCCTCGCGCACGTCCTGTCAAGCGACGGATCGCCGACCAACGCTGCCAAGATCCTCTACTGCCATCGAAACACCGTGATCTACAGAATCCGCCGGATCGAGGAGCTTACCGGCCTTGACCTGGGAGACCCGAGAGATCGACTCCTGCTCACGTTGGCTCTGGTCAAGACCGGACACTGGGTGCGGGCGGTCGGTCAGGGGGACAGTTCGACACCGCGCGGTTCGTTCAAATGAATGAATCAGGAGACATTCGAAGTTCGGTTGTAACGCATCACAAGCTGGGGCGATACTCGTAGTGGCTCCACACTGCTGCCCGACCCCCGACCCGGCAGCGGTGTGGGGCCTCTTTCGTTTCTTCTTGTCTCGGGTGCTGAGCACGGACGTTCGGTGTGCCGATGCGTAAGCTCGGGCTGGAAAGTGGCAACAGATGTCCGGGGGTTCGGGAGGGCCAAGAACGTGAGCGTCGGTGGAGACGGCAAAGGTAAGCACGAAAAGGTGCCGGATCCGCCGCAGAACGCGGCGATGTCCGATGACGACGATGCCGTCGTAGAGGACGTTCCTCCGTACGAGGCGATCACCGAGGTGATGCGCGCGATCGATCCGAACGAACCGCCACCGGGACAGATCGCCGTCGACGACGCTGTGCAATCTGAAGAGGCTGCGCAGCCCGAGGAGCTTGTGCTCGACGAGGCTGATCAACCTGAAGAGGCTGTGCAGCTAGAGGAGACCGCGCAGCCCGACGGCTCGGAGGTGGCCGACACATCGGATCTCGACGTGGGCGGGGGCCCACCTGCCGATGACTCGGGCGCTGACACGGGCATCCGCTCTGACATGGAAGATGCACCGGTCCTGGACGAGGAGCAGCCCACCCAAGCGCACGCTCACCCGCCGGAAGCGCAGGTCACCGGCGGCGAGGCCGTTGATCTCTCGACCACCAAGGTGGACGCGGTTCACGCCGAGGATCCGACGGCACCAGCGACCACGGCGCAGGCAAGCGCGGCACCGGAAGCAGACATCGGTGACACTGCCACCGTGGTGTTTCCCGCCGTCGGGTCTCCAGTGGCACCCGAATCTCCTGTGGCTGAACCTATGGCGCACGGAGTCCATACGGTCGATGCTTCCGAGGCCGCCGGTGCCTCCGACGACAAGTCTTCACGTATCAAGATTGCGGTGATAGTCGGTGCGGCCGTTGCGATTCTCGGTGTGTTCTACGCCGCAGACATGTTGTCCTCCAACGGTTCCGTGCCGCGGGGAGTTTCGGTTGCCGGGGTTGCGGTCGGCGGTCTGAGTCACGACGATGCCGAGGCACGGCTGCAGGCCGAGCTCGGGCCCCGCGTCGACCAGGCTGTCGACATCGATGCGGGCGATCGACAGCTCGAACTGGTTCCACGGGACGCCGGTCTCGATATCGAATGGGTCGCAACGCTCGATCGCGCGGGTTCACAACCGATCAACCCGTTCACTCGTCTGGCGTCGTTCTTCACCGATCGCGAAATCGGTGTGCAGTCGACAGTGGACCCTGCAGCGCTCGATGGCGCCGTGGAATCGATTCGCGCACAGACAGACCGGGCACCGTCCGAGGGAGATGTCGTCTTCGAGGGCGCCACCCCCGTCGGCGTGACCCCAGCCCCAGGGCAGGCCTTGGACGTGGCGGGCGCGCGTGAGGCCATAGAAGCGAACTGGGCCTTCGGTGCCCTCGAGGTACCGGTCGAGACCGTCGACGTGACGGTCCACCAGGACGAAGTGAACCGCGTACTCGCCGAGGTGGCGACGCCCGCAGTATCGGCGCCCGTTGTGTTCACCGGCCAGGACAATGCCGAGGCAGTGTTGGATCCGAACGGAATTGCTCGGATTCTGTCGTTCGAACCCGACGGTGACGGGGCTCTCGCGACGCGCCTCGACACTGCTGCCGCCACAGGTATCCTCGCGCCTGCGCTGGCAACGACGGAAACCCAGCCCAAGGACGCGTCGTTCGCTCTCGGTGGAGGTGCGCCCACCGTAGTTCCGGGAGTGGTGGGCGAGCTGGTGCAATGGCCGAAGACGCTGGAGCAACTGCCGGCTCTGCTCGCTTCGACGGACACTCGGACCGCTGCGGCCATCTACGAGCCGGCCCAACCCGAGTTGACGACAGAAGGTGCGCAAGCACTGGGAATCAACGAGGTTGTTGCCGAGTACACGACCGGCGGCTTCGAGTACGCGTCGGGAGTCAACATCGGACTTACCGCCGACATCGTCAACGGCGCACTCGTGAAGCCGGGAGAAACGTTCTCGCTCAACGAGTACACGGGCCCACGAGGGACGGCCCAAGGTTTCGTGGAGTCAGGGATCATCGACAACGGTCGGCCGGATCGCGCGGTCGGTGGAGGTATCAGTCAATTCGCGACGACGCTGTACAACGCGTCGTACTTCGGTGGCATGGAGGACGCGGGACATACCGAACACAGCTACTACATCAGTAGATACCCCGAGGCGCGTGAGGCAACGGTGTTCGAAGGTGCAATCGACCTGAAGTTCACGAACCCGACGAAAACCGGAATTGTGATCGAGTCGTTCGCCACGAATTCCAGTGTCACAGTGCGTCTTTGGGGAACCAAGACGGTAGACGTCGAGTCGATCACCGGACCTCGGACGAATCCGACGAGCCCGAACACCATCACCCTTCCTGCCGGTCCTGGGTGTGTTGCATCCGGTGGTGGCCCCGGATTCACTGCCAGTGACACTCGCGTCGTCACCGATGTCGCGACGGGCAACGAGATCTCGCGCAACACCCGCACGGTCACATACGACCCCATTCCGATCGTCCGATGCGAGTCGCCGGAGCCTCCTCCTCGCGACGAACCGGCTGAGGACGCGCCCGCGCCACCCGACGAGGATGGGGAGTAGATCTC
>NZ_LVCV01000184.1 GCF_001647195.1 Rhodococcus sp. EPR-157
AGACCGTTTCAGTATTTGCTCGACACCGCATCGGGCACCGACACTCGTATCGTGGACCGTGTGCGGCGATGGGGACCCGTCATCACAGCTGCACAGACGCACGAAAGGGAACTCCGGTATGACCTTGACACACACCGATCTCGACCAGGCCACTCTCCGTCAGGCCTATGCGCAGTTCCCCAGCGGAGTCGTTGCCGTCGCAGCCGAGATCGATGGTGTTCCCGTCGGGCTTGCGGCGAGCAGTTTCGTCGCGGTGTCCATCGAACCGCCGCTCGTCGCGGTATGCATTCAGAACACCTCGACGACGTGGCCCAAGCTCGAGGGCCTGCACAGTATCGGCGTCAGTGTTCTGGGTGAGGCGCACAACGACGCCGCCCGCACCCTGGCTGCAAAGACGGGTGACCGGTTCGCAGGTCTCGATCTGCAGACCACCGACAAAGGTGCGGTATTCATCGAGGGCGCGACCGCGTGGCTCGACACCACGATCGAACAGCAGGTACCGGCCGGCGATCATGCAATCGTTCTGCTGCGCATCCATTCCCTGAAAGTGCAGAGCGAGATAGACCCGATCATTTTCCACGGTAGTAAGTTCCGCAAACTGCAGGCGTGACCTCAGGCGCGCGCGGAATTGCTGGATGCGCAACTGATAGCTGACAATTCGGGCGGCACCTACTCCACACGCGAGAAACGACGAAGGCCGCAACCTTGGAAAAGGTTGCGGCCTTCGTCAGTGCAGAATCAGAATGCAGCTTCGTCGAGCTCCATGACGTCGAGATCGATGTTGGTGAGGATGCCGCGGGTTGCGGTCAGCTCCGGCAGAACGTTCTTCGCGAAGAACGACGCGACGGCGACCTTGCCCTCGTAGAACGACTTGTCCTTGCCTTCCGCGCCGTTGTCGAGTGCCGCGATGGCAATCTCGGCCTGACGCAGAAGAAGCCAACCGATGAGCAGATCTCCGAAAGCCATGAGGAAACGCACCGACGCGAGTCCGACCTTGTACAGCTCGGTCGGCTGCTCCTGTGCACCCATGAGCTGCTGGGTCATCGTGGTGACGATGGCCTGCACATCTTCGAGTGCGGTAGCGAGCAGAGCACGCTCGGCCTTGAGACGGCCGTTGCCGGCTTCGCTGTCGATGAACGACTTGATCTGTCCGGCGACATGAGCGAGTGCGACGCCACGGTCACGGGCGATCTTGCGGAAGAAGAAGTCCTGCGCCTGGATGGCCGTGGTGCCCTCGTACAGCGAGTCGATCTTCGAGTCGCGGATGTACTGCTCGATCGGGTAGTCCTGAAGGAATCCGGACCCACCGAGCGTCTGCAGCGACTCGGCCAGCTGGCGGTAGGCGATCTCCGAGCCGACGCCCTTGACGATCGGAAGCAGCAGGTCGTTGACGCGGTAGGCGATGTCCTCGTCTGCGTCGGAAACCTGCTTCGCCGTGATCGGATCCTGGTGTGCGGCGGTGTAGAGGTAGACCGCACGCAGGCCCTCGGCGTATGCCTTCTGCGTCATGAGGCTGCGGCGCACGTCGGGGTGATGGGTGATGGTGACGCGCGGCGCGGTCTTGTCCGTCATCTGCGTCAGGTCGGCGCCCTGGACGCGCTCCTTGGCGTACTCGAGCGCGTTGAGGTAGCCGGTGGAGAGGGTGGCGATTGCCTTGGTGCCGACCATCATTCGTGCGTGCTCGATGACGTCGAACATCTGGGCAATGCCCTTGTGAACCTCGCCGACGAGCCAACCCTGTGCGGCGATTCCGTGGCCACCGAAGGTGAGCTCGCAGGTGGTCGAGGCCTTGAGGCCCATCTTGTGCTCGACACCGGTGACGAAGACGCCGTTGCGCTCGCCGAGTTCGCCCTTGTCGAAGTCGAAGTGAGTGTTGGGGACATAGAACAGGCTCAGGCCTTTGGTGCCCGGTCCGGCGCCTTCGGGGCGCGCGAGGACGAGGTGCATCGTGTTCTCGAACAGGTCGTCGGAGACGGCCGAGGTGATGAAGCGCTTGACGCCCTCGATGTGCCAGGAACCGTCTTCCTGCTTGATCGCCTTGGTGCGGCCTGCGCCGACGTCGGATCCGGCGTCGGGCTCGGTGAGCACCATGGTGGCAGCCCACCGGCGCTCGACGATGACCTTGGCCCATTCCTTCTGCTCATCCGTGCCGTTGTGGAACAGCACATTGGCGAAGCCGGGACCTGCGGAGTACATGAACGCAGCCGGGTTGGCGCCGAGCAGCAGCTCGTTGATGGCCCAGCCGAGCGTGCGAGGCGCGGGGATGCCGCCGACTTCCTCGTCCAGACCGACGCGCCACCACTCGCCGTCGTACAGCGCCTTGAACGACTTCTTGAAGGCGTCCGGCAGCGTTACGGTGTGTGTTTCGGGGTCGAACACGGGGGGAGTGCGGTCCGACTCGGCGAAGGATTCGGCCAAGGGGCCTTCCGCCAGCCGTACGACCTCGCGCAGCATGTCGCGGGCCGCCTCGCCGTCGAGGTCGCCGAAGTTCTCGCCCGCGAGGGACTGGTCGAGTCCGAACAGTTCGAACAGATTGAACTCGAGATCCCGAAGGTTGCTCTTGTAATGGCCCATTGCGTGTTCGCTCTCCAGTCGGTGGTGCGGTCTCGTAAGTACCGCCCAAGTTAGCTACTCGTCGGTAACATAGAGCGATATTACTCCCGATCGGCTCCGCTGCCAAGGCCGGACCTACCGGCCAGTAGTAACGAATCGATTGCGGTGCCGTCGGGTGTGGTTCTCAATCGCTTTTCGCACCGGAGAATGGTGGCGCGTCCGCCGACATCTGATGCCAATTGCTCTGGCGTGTAGAGTATTTCGGGATCCTGTGGCCCGCCCACCCCGTCGGCGATATTCGACGAGTGGTGACCGAGAATCATGAGGATTCCATCAGGTTTCAGGCCACCGATTGCGTTGTGGATCACTGTGCGACGTTGCTCCTGGGGCAGATGTAGATAGAGCATGAGCACCAAGTCATATTCGGGCTCGGGTAGGACGGTGGTCACATCCGCGTGGACCCAGGTGAGTCGGGTCTGGACGGACTTCGGGGACTTCGATGCGATCCGGTGGCCCTTGGTGAGTCCGACGGCGGAGAAGTCGACGGCTGTCACCTCCCAACCACGGGTGGCCAGCCACAGCGCATTTCGGCCTTCACCCGAGGCCAGATCCAACGCCCTTCCTCGTGGGAGAGTCGTTGCGAACTCGACGAGGGTCTGATTGGGCGGAGCGCCGTACACGAGATCTGCGGCGGAGTATTTTGCGTCCCAGGCCGAGGCATCCATGGAGTCGAGTATGCGGCCGAGGTCTCGGTCCACGTAACTACAGCGTCGTTCGGAGTAGTACGACGTTGTAGTTGCGGTGCACGGTGGCAAGAAAGTAGAGGTCGGATCCCGTGGACCACGGGTGGATGAACGGCGCGTAGGCACTCGGCAGTTCACGTGTGTCGACGAGAACCTCCGGCGCACTCCACGGACCGACCGGGGTGGGTGATCGCCGCATGACGATGGAGTCGAACGGGTCCGTGGTGAGCATCAGGTACTGCCCCAGATGCTGGTTGTACGCAACGGACAGCTCACCGACGCCACCGACGATGGGAGCGGCAGCCGCGGGGTCGTTCTTCCTCCATTCGTGCCCGTTCCAGTACTCGTACTCGCCGAGGTCGAGGATGTCTTTCTCGGGAACCCTGGCGACGTGGCCGAGGTTGCCCCGTCCGGGCGGGGTTCCATACTGGTAGACGAACCCGCCGTCTTTCAGGAAAGCGGTTTGCTGGAAGTTTCGATTCCCGCCTTCGCTCGGTCGCTGAGTCTCCGGCACGGGCGCCCAGCTTTCGCCGTTGTCACCCGACACGGCGAGCCCGGAGTAGTTCGTCTCCCATCGGCCGGGTGTGCCCCAGTTGTTGACCGACATCAGACTCATGAACTGATTCGGTCCCACTGCGACGCCCGCGGTGGGGATTCGGCTGATCTCGACGAACGGAATCTTCGGGCTCGGAACCACTTCTTTCGATTGGCCGATCGGATCTTTGACGACGCTGTCGAACGTCATTCCGTCCGCGAGGTTGCCGTCGTGGCTGCGGACGATGGCGTTGCTGCGCCAGGACCAGAGACTGCCCTGAAGAAGGTTCGGCGCGCCGAGCCCGGCGGTGTCACCGAAGGCTGTCAGGACTTCACCGTTTCCGTTGTCCCACATGATGCCGAGATCGGTTCCGAGCATGTTGAAGTTCTGTGTCTCGTTCGTGCTCGACATACCGGTGGTCTGGGCGACGGCGACTGTACGGCCGCTCAGCTGGGGAACCCCGAAGGTCCCGTTGAGCACGGGGATTGGATTGATTGCATTGGGGTTGGCTGCGGCAGAGCCGACAACGACCAGAGACGACACCAGCACGGTGATGAGCATCGTCGTCGAACGCTTCACAAAGCCCCCCAGGCAAAATCCGGTCGCAAGGTCTCGAACCGCCGGAATTGTAGCCCAGTAGATTGTTTTGGGCGGCAATACCGGGGACAAGGTCGATGACGGAGCGAGTTGGCACGGCCGGGAACGGGGGTCGATGGTAAGGCGCGCTAACCTGAGCGAATGAGCTCCGAATCGGACATGTACCTGGCCAGGGACCTTTCCGTCTCGGCGTTGCGACTGAATCGGAGGCTTCGGCTGCGGCACACCAGCGACAGAATCCCCGTCGGGCAGCTGTCCATCTTGACGACCATCTTTCGCGAAGGGCCGATGACGACGCGCGAGCTGGCGTCTCGTGAGCGGATCAAGCCACCGTCGGTGTCACGTTCATCGCATGCGCTGGTGGAAATGGGCTTGCTCGGGCGGGTTCCGCATCCCACCGATCGGCGGCAGGTGATGCTGACACTCACCGAGGAAGGCCGTCGAATTGCCAGTGACGATGTCGCGGAGCGAGAGCGAGTGCTCGCCGAGCAGCTGGAGTCGCTCACCGACAGTCAACGGGTTGCGTTGGCCAAGGCGTCGGACATCTTGATTCGAATGGTGGAGCGGATCGAATAGGGCTAGCGATCGTGCGGGACGGACTCTTCGATGTCCTCCGTGTCCCAATTCAGCGTAGAGCCCAGTTCTTCGCTGTCGGCACGCCGCGAGACACGGCCGAGCACGATGGCAACGAGCAATGCCACCGCCAGCCATATCGCTACGCCAATCAGTACCCCGGTCACACGTCGTTTGTAGCACTCTGTCCTGTGAAAAAGCTGCGAAAGCTGCTATTGGATTGTTGCAATCCGGTCCTGGAGAGATAACCGATCGGGAACGAACCAAATGTGTGGCCCCCGATTGGACTCGGCCACGAATGCACGGAGGGGCTCGCTGGTGTTCGTCAACAGGCTGATGTCGCCCTCGATCACGAGTCGAATCCGGTAGTTCACCAGCTTTTGCACAAATTCTCCTGCGATCCGGGTGCTGAGATCGAAAAAGTCCGAATGTAGTCGCGCGAGGGGAACAACGACCACGGAGGCGTCCATCCCGTATGCGTCGCCGACGAGATCGAGCGCGTCGGATTCGGACGACAGCAGCGGTCCCGACCGGTCGAGGTAGAGGATGTTCATCGACTGCCCTCGACGAAGGTGTCGATCAGACGAAGAACGTCCGAGGTATCGCTTCCTCCGCCGATGACGATCACCTTCAACGTGGCGGCATTCGCGTCGTATCCGGTGTCGATCTTCAGACGTCTGTCGCTGGGGCCGCGGCCGGTCGCCGATGTGGACAGAAAGAGTGCGAGCCGCGATGCGGTTTGTTCGTCGATGTTCTCCACATCGACGACGGCAGTGACGTCGACGCGGATGGCTGCGGTCGGGGCTTCGCCGCCGGTCAGTGCGGCCAGACCGTCTGGGGTGATGCGGTATTGCTTTCCGATCCGCACCGCCGGCAACCGGCCGTCCTGGATGTAGTTGCGTACCGTCCGCACGTGCAGTCCGAGGAGTTCGGCGACCTGCTCGGCGGTGTAGTAATCATTCCCCATAGTTCCTCAAACTACCGTATTGCGGCTCCGCCGCAGTGGCACGGTTAAGTGCACTGGAGTGCGCTTAACCGTGCCACTGGGGCGGAGCCCCGGCAAGAACCCGCAGCGCCGAACCGTTCCCATTTCTTCCCTGACCCTGTCTCACGGCGCGTACCGATGCACCGCGTCCCGGAAGCGACTGCCCGGCGCGCACTCGGCCGCGACGGGTCGCAGGTCGCTCTCGTGGTCGACGTCGCGCAGGACCGGCAGCGCTTCGATCTGTGCACCGAGCGCGCGTAACACGTCCAGCGTGCGCGCCCCGGTGTCCGGCGTCGACATGGGGACGCCGAGCAACGCCCGGGCCAGCGTCGGATCAGGTAGTCCGAGCGCCCACCATCCGCCGTCCTCGGCCATACCGAGAACCGAGTGCCCGGTCCCGGTGAGGAGCTCGGCCGACGATGCCAGTAGCGCTGGATGCACCTGCGGGGTATCCATGCCGATCTGGAACACCGGGTCGCCCGCCGCGTCTTCGTGCGCGTACCGCAATCGTTCGGCGAAGCTCTCTCCGCGCTGCTCCACCACCGTGTACGACGCCAACGCCGCTTCCAGTTCTTCTCGACGACTCGCGTTGGCGAGATCGCCTGTCATCGCGACGATTCGGGTGTCGAAGCCGGTTGCGGACACGGCGTCGAGGGTGTCCAGCAAGGCGGCGGCTGCGATGTCGGCGGCAGCGTCGTCGCCGAGGGTTGCCGCGAGCCGTGTCTTGGCGAGTCCGGCGACGGGCGCCTTCGCGACGACAAGTGCAGTGACCTTCACTTCAGTACCTTCCAGAAGTCCCGTACCGCAACGACAGTCCCTCTGACCGAACCGGACACCTTGGATACCCCTGCGGTGCGGGGGTTGTACGACACGTCCAGTTCGGTGACGGTCCAGCCCGCCTTCGATGCGAGAACGAGCAGTTGCAATGGGTAGCCGGAGCGTCGATCGCTGACATTCAAGTCGAGAAGGGCTTGTCTGCGCACCGCACGAATGGCACCCAGATCATGGACCGGGAGCGAGTACTTGGTCCGAAGCCTCATGGACAGAACAGTATTCCCCAGCCGAGCGTGGAGAGGTGAGTTGCCGCCCCTGCGTCGTCCGACTGCGAGGTCGGCGTGCTCTAGGGCAGCAACGAGAGGCGGCAGGTCCTGCGGATCCATCGATCCGTCGCCGTCGAGCACGCACACGACCTCGGAGTCGGCAGCGGTGACGCCCGCGTGGACCGCGGATCCATAACCTGGGACGGGTTCATGGATCACGGTGGCGCCGAGGCTCGCCGCTACGTTCGCGGTATCGTCTGTCGAGTTGTTGTCCACGACGAGGACGCGATAGCTGTCGGGAATGCGCGCGAGAACCCCCGGCAGCGAACCTGCCTCGTTCATGCACGGGATGATCACGGTCACGTCAGACACGTGGGGCGCCCGTGCCTTCGGCGTCGCGCAGAGGTGCCGTCGCGAACTCGCAAAGTCCGACGTCGGGCGGGATCGCCGCACTGAAGCCGATTTTCTCGCGGGCCAGTTCGGGACTTGCCACGATATGCCGAACGTCGCCGGACCGGTACTTTCCGGTGATCTCAGGGGCGGGTCCGTCACACGCGTCGGATAGTGTCTGTGCGACTTCGCCGATCGTGATCGGCTGTCCCGAGGACACATTCAGTGCTGTGAATCCGGGGAGATCGGCCGAGATCGACAACGCGTTCGCGGCAGCGATATCGGATACGTGGACGAAATCTCGGAGCTGTTTGCCATCCTCGTAGACCTGGGGAGGTTGCCCGGCCTCGAGTGAGGACCGGAACATCGCCGCGACGCCCGAGTACGGTGTGTTGCGCGGCATGTGGGGGCCGTACACGTTGTGGTAGCGCAGTGCGGTCACGGACCCGCCTGTCGCCAGCGTCCACGCCAGGGCGTAGTTCTCCTGCGCAACTTTGCTCGCGGCGTACGTGCTACGTGGACGCAACGCCGAATCCTCGGTCACCGGAGCCCAATCCAACACCTCGCCGGTGTCGGGATCGGTGTTGTCGAACTGCCCGACCCCGAGCTCGGTGCGGGGCCCTGGCGTCACGACGTGTCCGGATGGGTTGCAATACTTACCTTCCCCGTAGACCACCATCGACGATGCCAGAACCAGTCGTCTGCAGCCAGCTTCGGCCATGGCGGACAAAAGAACCGCGGTACCGAAGTCGTTGTGGCTCGCGTAGGCCGGGGCGTCTGCGGCGTCGACGCCTGCGCCGACCACTGCTGCTTGGTGGCACACGACATCGGTGTTCTCGAGCAACGTGACGAGGGCGTCGTGGTCGCGAACGTCCACGCGGTCGATTCCGTCGGGTCGGTTCTCGGTCCCGTGGGCGGAGGCCAGCATCGCGTCGATGGCGACGACGTCGAATGTCGGAGAGAGGGCAGACAGAATGTGGCTTCCGATGAAACCGGCTGCACCGGTCAGAAGTACACGCGTCATGGTAGCTCGATCGGTAGAGCGATGCCGTCGTGGACGCGGCACGACTCGCACGGTCCCATGAGTGCGGCCCCGATCGCTCCTCGAACCAGAGCTTTCAAGGGTTCGATGTTCTTCTGGAACTCTGCGAAGACATCTACTGCTCGAACACCCTGTCCTGCTTCGATTCCCGCGTCGAGATCGGTGACGAGTGCGATCGGCGTGTAACAGAGTTCGAGTTCGCGCGCCAGCACCGCTTCGGGATGTCCGGTCATGTTCACCAACGTCCACCCCTGCCTGGCGAACCATTGGCTTTCCGCGCGGGTGGAGAAGCGCGGACCTTCGACGACCACCATCGTCCCGCCGTCGACGACTCCGTCCTGCAGCGCGGCGTCGCGAAGGTCTCGGCAGTACGGATCTGCGAACTCGACGTGGATGCCGCCGTTGTCGAAGTAAGTCTGGATGCGTCCGTTCGTTCGGTCCACGAGTTGATCCGGCACGACGACGGTTCCCGGACCGAGCTCAGGGACAAGGCTTCCGACGGCGCACGGGGCGAACACGCGTTGAACACCGATCGTCCGCAGGGCCCACATGTTCGCCCGGTACGGCAGCGTATGCGGGGCGTACTCGTGGGCGACGCCGTGGCGTGGCAGGAAAGCAACCGGCCGGCCGGCGACGTCACCGATGGTGATCGGGCCACTGGTCGATCCGTAAGGAGTATCGATCTGAATGCTCTCGGCGTCCTCGCCGAAGAACGAGTAGAAGCCGCTTCCGCCGATCACGGCGATGTCCGCGCGATGATGCCCCGGCGTGAGTGCTGTCGTCATGATGTCATTCTCTTCTATGCTGGGCGCGAGAGTAAGTCGCACTAGGGAAAAGGTGAACGCTATCCGCTACTGGAGAGAGTCTCTCGCCGCAACAGTGGCTCTCGTGCTCGTGGCGGTCGCGTTCGTCGTGCCGTACCTGGGCAACGAACTGGTCACTCCGATCATCAACAGAACACCACAGCAAGTACGCGATTTCGCGGATGCTGCACCTCTTTTCGGCTTTCGTGAGTTCCACTACGGCTGGGGGACGCCGTTCGCGATCCTGATCGCCGTGACCGGCGTTCTGTGGGGTCCGGATCTTGCGCGCAGATTGCCGTGGCGCCGACTCCTTGCTCTGGTGTGGGCCGCCTCTGCTGCCTGGACGATGTCGCTGGCGATGATCGACGGCTGGCGACGTGGCTTCACCACCCGGCTTGCGTCCACGGACGAGTACCTGCACGAGGTGCCCGGTGTCACCGACATCCCGGCGACGTTGCGTGGATTTTCGGAGAGGATTCTCGACTACCAGGCAGACTCGTGGACGACGCACGTCTCCGGACATCCGCCAGGCGCGTTGTTGACATTCGTGTGGCTCGACCGCCTCGGGCTCAGTGGAGGCGCTTGGGCTGCGACTCTGTGTGTTGTCGTCGGGACAAGCGCGGCCGTCGCCGTCATCGTCGCGGTGCGTGCACTCGGGGACGAGACGATGGCTCGTCGAGCGGCGCCCTTCGCAGTGTTGGCGCCGGCGGCCATCTGGGTGGCTGTGTCCGCGGACGCCTTCTACATGGGTGTCGTGGCGTGGGGCATCGCGCTGCTCGCCATCTCCACCCGAGCGCACCGGTGGCCGGCATCGTTCGCGGCGGGTGTGCTTCTCGGGTTCGGGATCTATCTGAACTACGGGCTCGTGTTGATGGGACTGCCCGCCATCGCAGTGCTGATCGCAGCGCGCACGGCATGGCCGCTCGTCGGTGCCGTGGCGGGTGCGCTGGTGGTCACTGCCATCTTCACCGCGTACGGGTTCTGGTGGTTCGACGGCTACGAGCTGGTCCAGGAACGCTACTACCAGGGCATCGCGTTGGACCGGCCGTTCGAGTACTGGGGATGGGCGAACATTGCCGCGTTGTTCTGCGCAGTAGGGGTGGCGGTACCGGCGGCGTTCCCACGGATCTTCACCAAGGCCGCGCCGATCAACTTGCTGGTCATCGGCGCACTCGCAGCCGTCGTGATGGCAGATTTGAGTCAACTGAGCAAGGCCGAGACCGAACGCATCTGGCTGCCGTTCGCGATGTGGATGCTGCTCGCTCCGGCCGTTCTGCCTCAGCGCACGCACAAGTTCTGGCTGACGCTGCAGGTGTCCGCTGCGCTCGCGATCAATCATCTCTTGTTCACGAACTGGTGACCGAAGTGCGCGCACTACCTACCCACTCACCGGGGAAGATCGTAGCCGCGCAAAGTACCGACCGTGAATCGGCGCGATGTCGACGACTGAAAGTCCTGCGGCCTGCGCCAACCCGGATGTCGCATCCACGCTGACACGCGCCCAGGCAAACCAGTCGCCGACCGTCGTGTCGGTCTCCCAACGCACTGTCTGTGTGAGGACGCGATCGTCGCCAGGTGCATCGACCTCGGCGATCACGGATCCTCCCGGCCGAATCAGCTCAGCGGCCCTGCGTAGCAATCGAACCGGATCGCCCCCGATGCCGATGTTGCCGTCGGCCAGCAGCACACTGTCCCATTCGCCTACGTTCGGCAAGGGTTCGAACAGATCCCGCAGTACCGCTCGACCCCCGCGGTTGACGGTGAGATCGACGGCCTTGCGGGAGGTGTCGACGCCCAGGGCCGAGATGCCGCGTCGTGCAAGCCCTTCGGTGAGCCGACCTGGACCGCAGCCCAAGTCGAGGGTAGGACCCGTGCATTGATCGATCATCGAGAAGTCGGCGATTCGGTCCTCGAGGGTCGACGCTTCGCCGCCCATCCATCGTGCGATCGGAAGCGACTCTCGCGAGCCGTCGGAATGGCCCATCCAGCACGGGAGGCCGGAGGAGGCCCGACGAAACAGCTCGTCAGCTGTAACGGTCATGTGTCTCTCCTGAAGGATGCAAGGCGGATGGCGTAGGCGACTGCACTGACTCCGAACAGAGCCGCGGACAGCAACAGCCAGCGACCGAGGTACGGCTCCTGAGTCGAACCGGTTGCGGCCTCGTAGGTCTGCGATCCCTGCTGCAGTATTCCGGGGAAGAACAACGCGAAGGTCAGCGCAGTCCCCAGTGTCGGAATGCGAACATAGTTCAGTGGCGAGACGCGCATGCGGTGCGTTCGACCGAGCCCGAATCGGAGTGAGCGATCGGCAATCGCATACAGCGGGAACAGCACCAGATCATGTGCGACTACGGCTCCGGCGAACCACACGGCAATCGACTGCCACCAGACGTCTTTGTTCCAGAACGTCTGAATGCCAGCCACGTACACGACATATCCCACGAGAGCGAAGGCGAAACCGAGTGTGAGTAGGTGGAGCGGACTCGCCCCGTACAGTCGCCTGATCACGATGACCTGAACTCGATGGCCGCGACCCATTTGGTGTTGTGCACACCCGGCATTGCCGGGACGATGATGCGGGCTGGATAGCCATGGTCGAGAGACAGGTCAGCGCCGTTGACACGGAGCGCCAGCAAGGAATTCGGATGCAGAACCTGATTGGACTGCAGTGCGGCCTGACGGAACGGCCCGTTCTCCTCGATCGAGGAGACCAGCGCCGAATCGAGGTTCCCGACGCCCGCGTACGCGGCCAGGTCCCGAAGGCGCACACCCGTCCACGTCTGCACCGTCGACCATCCCTCTACGCAGGCGATCGGGAGCTCGGCGGTGTACTGCTCCATGCCAAGCAATGCGTCGCGGTCGAATGTCACCTTCGTATCGCCGCTGATGAGTTCGAGTGCCCAGTCCGCACCGGTGTTCGCGTCGTCGATACCTGCGGCGACGGCTGTTCGGTTGATTTGGAAGTCGTTCGGCCCGTCGCCGTACGAACGTCCGCGGGGCAGCAGAATCGCGGCGTGTCGAAGGACCCCGCCGGTGGTCTGTCCTGCCGTGAGTACGGCGACGAACACCGCGCCACCACCGACGAGCGCCAGCGCGCCGCGGCGACTGATCGTGGGCTTGTCGGGGTCTGCAGCGATGAGATCGGAATCACCGACTTCTTGCTCGGTCTGCTTGTCTCGCAGTACCTGTATCAACGAACGTCGACGTAGGGTGCGAATCATCAACGGAGCCTTCAAGATCACATGGCTGACGAATCCGGCGATGAAGACCCATGCGCCCCAGTAGTGGGCGGTATAGAAACTGAATCCGAAGAGGTAGTCGTACTGGATGTTCAGTACTCCCGTGACGATCTCGAACAAGACCCCGCCGACGAGGGCGATCAGCGAAAGACGTTCCAGTGCGCCGGCTATCGATCGAATCGGCGGTGTGACGAACAGCTTGGGAATGACCGACCACAGCTTCGCCAAGACGATCGGAACGAGAACAAGCCCGAGGCCGACATGCAGTCCCTGGGTGAGTCGATAGAGCCAGGCAGGATCGGTGGGCCAGTCGAACTGAGGAAGCCGAAGCCACCCGACATCTGCAGGCATCGCCTGACCGAACTGCGGCCCGTATGCGATGTAGGACAACAACCCCGTGACGATCACTATCGGCAACCCGGCGAGCAGGACAGCGCCGAACACCGACGTGAGCCACGGGCCTCTCAGTGGGCTGCGGAAGCGGAGCTTCCGGGGGTTGTCGAAGCGGAGCTTCCGGGGGCTGTGGAAGCGGAACTGGCCACGCGCCCGAGCGCGCGAGGCCACCATATGCGGTGACCGCGCGCGCTCGGGTTCTGCGGACATTTAGGCAGTGGCGACAGTGATGGTCGCAACGCCGACGAGCAGGCCGGGGGTGACAGCGTCGGTCTGGAACGTGTCGTTCAGCAGGCCGGCTGCGGTCTCGGAGATCTTGACCTGGGTTCCCTGGAGGATGGCAGTGTTGTCGGGACCGGTTGCCAACGGGTTCAGAGTGCGTCCGTCGAGGTCGAAGATGACGGCGTCTTCGGCTGCGACCTCGCCGTTGACCGAGACGGTGCCGGTGAGCAGTGACGTGCCCGGATCGATGTCGAAATCGGTGAGCTCGACGACGGTCTCGCCTGCGGTGAGCGACAATCCGCTCCCATCGTGCATGATTTCACCCTGGACGTAGGGATCGACCGTGCCGGGCTCCCAGTACTTCACGTTGCCGCCGGTGATCGGGAAGCTGATGGAACCATCTGCGAGAGTGGCGGTTCCGATGACACCTGGCGTGAGGCCGAGCGTCGTCAGTGCGCCTGTGAAGCCGGGGTCCAGAGCGACTGCGGTGCTGACTCCGTTGCTGAGGTCGTCGACCTCGGCGGCAGGCTCGGGCATCGCTTCGGTGGTTTCCATCGCTGCCGAACTGGTGCTGCTCTCGGTGATGGAGGAGTCGTCGCTGGAGCATGCAGCAAGTGGCACGAGCGTCATTGCGCCAACTGCAGTGGCGGCCATGACTTTACGGATCGAGATCATGTCGGATCTACCTTTCGTTGCTCATCTCTTGAGCGTTGTTGGTGATTCGCCGCCGGTGCCGATCTGGATTGGTTCCGGTGCGAAGCCGGTTCGTGGCAGCGAATCGATTCGGCGTGGAGAAGGAGCGGTCGGCCGCGGGAGGCGTTCCGTTCCAAAAAACCGTGCGTCAAATCGCGTTGGTAGACACAGGCTCTCACCTTTTTGTCCAGTTCGGTGACCAGAATGTCCGTTTTCAACACTCGTAGTAGGCCCGTGACCGATCCGTGATCCGGTCGAGTCTGGTCCGTTACCTCGCGCGCCCCCCTCGGCGCTAACCGGGGGTTCGGTTTGGTTGTCGCGGCCCCCTCGGAGTGACCGAATGGCTCATTCGGTCACTCCGAGTGACTCAAACAGCCGTTCGGTCACTCTGAGTGACTCAAACAGCCGTTCGGTCACTACGCTGGGCCCCCAACCCCAACCCCGCCAGACGCCGATGCTTTCGAAGGAGAATGCCGATGAGTGTGACCCGCGACGTCGCCGACGTTGAGTCCGCGCTGGGCAGCCTGGTTCCACCGGTGGTACTCGACGTCCGCTGGGCCCTCGGTGACTCCGCCGGGCATCAGCGCTACCTCGAGGCGCACATCCCCGGTGCCGTGTTCGTCGACCTCGATACCGAGTTGGCCGCGCATGGTGCACCTGAGCTCGGCCGCCACCCCCTACCGTCGATCGAGAACTTGCAGTCGTCGGCGCGACGGTGGGGAATCAGCGTCGGCGTGCCTGTCGTTGTCTACGACAACACGGGCAATCTGGCGGCCGCGCGGGCATGGTGGTTGTTGAAGTGGGCAGGCGTCGAACAGGTGTCACTTCTCGACGGCGGTCTGAAGGCGTGGATTGCGGCCGGGCTCGACACCGCCAAGGGTGAGGAATTGGCCGCTGGGGCCGGTGACATCGAGCTCGGTGCCGGTCACCTTCCGGTCCTGACTGCCGACCAGGCCGCAGCTCTCGCGGAGTCGGGAACATTGCTCGACGCCCGGGCGGCCGAACGCTACCGCGGCGAGACCGAGCCGGTTGACCCGAAAGCAGGCCACATCCCGGGCGCAATCAGTGCGCCGACAACAACCAATCTCGATGACGACGGCAGATTCCTCCCGGCCGACGTTCTGCGCCGCAAGTTCGGCGACATCGAAGCGGTCGGCGTCTACTGCGGATCCGGTGTGACGGCCGCCCATCAGGTTGCGGCGCTTGCCATTGCGGGCATCGACGCCGCACTGTTCCCCGGCTCGTGGTCGCAATGGTCCAACGATCCGTCCCGTCCCGTGGCGACGGGTCCGAATCCCTGATGCATCTCTAGCCGAGAATCAGGTCCGCCGCCTTCTCGCCGATCAGGACGCTCGGAGCGTGGGTGTGCCCACGGATGATCGTGGGCATGATCGACGCATCCGCGACCCTCAGCTTGTCGACCCCTCGAACCCGCAGGTCAGGGCTGACGACGCTCGACGGGTCGTTGCCCATTCGGCAGGTGCTCACTGGGTGGTAAAGCGTGTGGGCGTTCTGCTCGAGCGCTTCGGACAACAGGTCCCCGGCATCCTTGGGGCGAACGATGTTGCCCAGCAAGTTTTTCAACGCAGGCTGCGACGCTATCTCGGTGCACACTCGCAGGCCCTCCAGCATCGCCTGCCGATCCGCACCGTCAGGATCGCTGAGGTAACGGGGGTCGATGATCGGCTTCGCGAGCGGATCGGATGATCGAAGTGTGATCTCGCCGCGGCTTTCGGGTCGCAGCAGAACTGACCCGATGACTGCAGCATGGGCGTCGGGTGCAATGAGACCTTCGTCGAAGAACGGTGCTGGCGCATAGATGAGTTCGACGTCGGGAAGCGACAGATCCTCGCGGCTCTTGATGAACCCGTATGCCTCGGCGACGTTCGAGGTCAGCATTCCGCGCCGTCGAGCCAGGTAGTTCACCAGCTCTGGAATCTTCTCGGCGAAGAAGAGTGAATCGTTCTCGACGCTCCATCCGATCAATGCGGCCAGGTGATCTGTCAGGTTCTGTCCGACCTGGGGTGCGTGATGCCGCACCGCGATCCCGTGTGATTCGAGCTGCGCTTTGTCGCCGATGCCCGACAACATCAGCAGCTGCGGGGTGTTCACGGCACCACCGGCGAGGACCACTTCACGGGCGGCCCGGACGGTGTGCGTCCGACCGTCGGACATGTATTCCACACCAACGGCTGCGGACCCCTCGAACACGATCTTCGACGCGTGAGCCTCGGTGAGTACGGTGAGATTGGCTCGCTTCCGAATCGGCGCGAGATATGCGTCTGCAGTACTCCAGCGAGCGCCACGCTTCTGGTTGACCATGGTCTGCGAAAAGCCCTTGGGCTCAGGCAAGTTCGCCGGTTCGACGGGGTAGCCGGCCTGTCGTACGGCGTCGAGGAACGATGTGGTGAGCGCCCGGGGGCTGCGCTGATTCGACACGATCATGGGTCCGCTTCGGCCGGCATCGAGGGCTGTCGTGCCCTCGATGCTCTCGATCTTGCGGAAGTACGGCACGATGTTCTCGAACGACCACGACGAGTCGCTGAGCGTCGCCCACTCGTCGTAGTCGGCGGCGAATCCGCGTACCCACATCATCGCGTTCATCGACGAGGATCCGCCGAGCATCTTGCCGCGTGGCCAGAAGATGCTGCGTCCCTTCAGTTCCGGCTGCGGCTCCGAGTCGTAGTTCCAATCGACATCGCTTCGGTACAGCTTGGAGAAGGCAGCAGGAATGTGCGCGAACTTGTTCTTGTCCTGGGGACCTGCTTCGAGCAGAACGACGGTATTGCGTGGGTCGGCGCTGAGGCGGTTGGCCAACACCGCTCCCGACGACCCTGCTCCGACTACGACGTAATCGACGATCGATGGCAACGAAAGACCCCTATCCGCGCAGCGCAGAAGCGAAAATGGCGGGCAACTTCGCCCAGGACGGCTTGCCGGCAAATGCAGTCAGCAGACGCCCGGTCGTCGCCGCTGTGCGGTTGTTGACGAACCACGGCGGTTTCGGCGAGATCGCCCACTCTCTGTTGACCAGTGATCGAGGCGACGGTCGGAACGGGCCGCGCACCACCGTGCGCTCGGAGCCGTCGATGAGCAGTGCGTTGTGCACGATGCCGATGCCGCTCTGGACGTCGGCCAGGGTATGACCGGGAAAAGCGCCCCACGTCGCGGCAGCGGACAGGAATGCCAAGGCGGTCCAGGCATTGACGGCGATCGCGCCGTACCGCAGCTCGGCCAACAACTCGTCGAACCGCCGGCCGTAGCTTTCGATCGTCTTCGGGTGCGCGAGGACGTTGACGCCGAGGGTGCCGACGAACTTCTCGTTGACGGTCTCGACCGCCTTGGCGAAGAATTGCTCGCCCTCGTAAGGAAGTTCGACGACGCCGAGAACCGGAGCGAAGTACTCGGTGTTCAGCAGGGTGGCTTCGTCTCCCGGGTTCAGATCGTCGATCAGCACCCGCCCACCCGGAAGGCGTCGGGCATGGGGGTAACTCTCGACGGCCGATTCGACGCGCCCGTCGCTGCCTGGGTAGTAGGGGCGTCTCTGCGGCGCGGCGGCCAGTGCGTCGCGTACTGCCGCGAGGAACTCGTCGCGCTGTGCCCATCCCGACGACAGCACGATCACCTGTGAGGCGACGCAGTTGTACCCGCCGTTGTGAAGGCGCTGCGTCGCAACGTGTTCCGCCTGAAAGCGAATGTCGGCGCTACTCCACTCGCCGGGAAGGACGATGGTCGGAGACACTCCGCCCAGTTCGCTGGTGATGGGCTTCGTCAGAAGCGGGTCCCCGGCAGCCTTGCGGGCGGCACCCGACTCGCCAGGACCGAACACGATGGCGTCGTGGGTGATCGAGCTTCCGGTCATGTGAACGTGGTCGACGAGGTCGTGTCCGACGAGATAGCCACCGACTTCGGCGCCGCCGGTCAGAATGCGCACGGCACCGACCTCGATCAGCGGCGCAAGGATCTTCGTGAACACCGGCAGCATCGGATCGGTGATCGGGTTCAGCTTGAGCGCCACGACGCGATTGTTGGCGATCAACTCGTACAAGGTGTCGAGAGGCGCTATCGACATGATGTTTCCCGCGCCGAGAACGACGCCGACGCCGTTGGTGTGTTCGGGTGTCAATTGCGCGAGACCGGCGGTGCGCTGTGCGGTTGCCGCGTCGATTCCCGGCTTCAGCCACACCTGTGCGCTGAAACCGCTGAGCAGTAGTTGGTCGAATACACCGTGGGGAAGTACCTGAACCGTGGTGCGGCCACCGGGTGCGGTTCCGAATGTCGCGTCCTCGAGCGGTCCTTTTCCTCGCTCGAGATCGCCCAGTGTTCGGGCGATCGTGGCGGTTCCTCCGGTGAACGCGTACGGGCCGGACATCCATTCTTCGCCGATGAGCGGTGAGGTGGACTCCAGGCCTTTGATCGCCGCCGCCGCCGCGACCCACTCTTGCGCGTGCTGGACGGTGAGGTCACGGACGCGCTCGATCAGCCGGCGACGCTGCGAGAGCGAGAGCGATCCCCACGTCTGCTCACCTGCTCGTAGCTCGGCGAGTGCAGTGTCGACGCGAGCGCGGACCTCGGTGTCGGAGTTGTCCGCAACGGGTGGGTGGGGCGCGTTGAGTTCGGTCACTCGGCTTGCTCTTCTCTCGGTCGGGTCAGCGGTCGTGCCTGTTATTGTCGTCTTTTCGTGTGGTCTGCGCCATAGGCCGACGCTGTGCAACGCAACCGTGAGATTGTGCCGCCGCACAAAGCGAATGTGGCGTCGGTTACATCGGTCCCGCTATTGTCGGCGGATGCCGGAAACCGTCACGCTCAGCGCTCCCGACTCCACCGAGCTTGCCGCACCCTTGATGGCGGTCGCCCCGGAACTTGCCGATGAGTTGGTTCGCCGCATCATGGCAGCCGAGAACGCGTACGCCGAATCGACGTTTCTCAGTCCAACGCAGCTGCGCGAGGCATGTCTGGCCAATATCACCGACTTGGTCGAGGATCTGGCAGGTGTCCGTCCTCTGAACTTGGAGTCGGCGAAGGCCGCGGGTCGGTTGAAAGCAGAGCAGGGTGTACCTCTTGCGGCGCTCCTGCACGCGTTCCGTTTGGGCGGCCGCCTCATCTGGGAAGAACTCATGGCGCGATCCGATACCGACGCACCGAGGACGCTGCTCGGCATGGCAGCGCAGGTGTGGGCGCTGGTCGACGTGTGTTCGGATGCAGCGGCCGAGGCCTATCGTGTCACCGTCGACGCCAGGGCCGAGCAGGACGCCGACGAGCGCACGCGGTTGGTCCGCGCTCTGTTCGCCGACCACGTCGCGAATCCGGCATCGGTGGCCGACGCGCTGCGGACCTTCCGAATCCCTGATCGCGGCTGTTTCGTCGTAGTCTCCGCCGATACTCGATGTTCCGATGTCACGACACCCGCAGTCGAAGCAGTGTGGGACAGCGCCGTCGACGGGGTGGTCGGGTTGCTGTTCACCCAGTCCGACGTGCTGCTGGAGACCGCGCTCGACGGTATTGCCGTCGGAGGCGGAAACGTCGGGATCAGTGCTGTGTTCTTCTCGTCGGCAGGAATTCCGAAGGCCGTCGACCAGGCACGTCTCGCCAGGAAGTGTGCTCCCGTCGATGACGTCGCGCCGACGCGGTACGACGCGGTCCCGGTGCCGCTCCTACTCGCCGGTCGTCCCGAGGCAGGTCGAACCGCGGCGCAGCAGATACTGGGCGCGCTGCTCGATCTGCCCGAGGATGAGCGTGCGAGCCTGCTGAGCACGCTGGACGCGTGGTTCCGGGCCAGAGGATCCACCACGGAGGCTGCCCACGGTTTGCACTATCACCGCAACACCGTGCTGTATCGGTTGCGCCGGATCGGCGAGCTGACCGGTCGGGATTTCCTGAACCCGGTTCATGCGGCCGAACTGTATGTAGGCCTGTGCGCGTATCAATTGTGCTCCGGCGGGGTAGTTCCGGCGACATGACGCACAGAAAAGGCACGACGGTTCAGTGGAACTGGGGCCAGGGCACCGGCGAAGGAAAAATCGTCGAGGTGCACACCGACAAGGTGACCCGGACGATCTCGGGCAGCGAGATCACGCGCAACGGAAGCAAGGAGACGCCCGCGTACCTCATCGAACAAGCGGATGGGCAGCGAGTGCTCAAACTGGACAGTGAGGTCAGTACGTCCTAGAACGGGCGAAGCCGCATCAGTTGCTGGCGATGACCACGTCGAGGATCCCAGAGCCCAGGGGAACGGCATCGCACGGCGGGTCGATCGCCGCGGAGGGGTCGAGGGCTGCCAGCACCAGTGCGATCGTGGTCGGATCGTAGGTGAACGCGAAGTGCGCGACCTTGGTTTCCGGGCACAAGTCCTGCACCACGATGTTCCGTGCTCCCGAATCTCGCAGCAGGGCATTGGTGTACGGCTGGATCACCTCGTCGACCTCGGTGGCGATACTGGTGTAGTCGACGCCGGGGACGGTGTCACCGCCCGAGTTCAATTCGGTGAGGAAATCCGATCCCTGCATCAACTGGACCAGGGCGGGCCCGAACTCGGCGGAGACCAGCCGGGTGGCACTCGGAACTGCCTGCAGCGCAGGAGATACGCCGTACGCAGTTCCACCGTACGTCGGCGACGCGATACCGATCCACTTGTTCACCGCGTCTGCCCCGCCCAGCCGGTTGGTGTAGTAGCGGGTGACTGCGGCGCCCTGCGAGTAACCGATCAGATCGACTGCAGCAGCACCGGTCGACGCCAACACGCCCTCGGTGAACAGCTCGAGCTCGGCTGCGCTGTCGCGTATGTCGCTGTACCCATATGTGGAACCATCGGGTGATTCGCCGTAGTTCAGTGCGTAGGTGCAGTAGCCGGCGGCAGCCAGTACAGGTGCCAGTCCCGCCCAGTCCGAATAGGCCGTCGAATCGGTGCCGTGAACGAGGATCACCGGGTCGGGGTGATGGCGCGACGGAGTGCACCCGGCTTGGTTCATGCCGGGTGGTGCAGCAGCGGGTTTGTCCGCCGCGTATCGGATGGCATCGGCGTGGTTGTTCTGCGCGGGGCCTGGAACGTCCGGGATCACGGGCGTAGCCGTCGCCACTGCGCCCCCGAACACCAGGAGTGCGCACACTCCACACAGTGTCACCGGGATTCGGAAGCTCACGCCACGAACTCTATGCCGGAATGCTGTGGCATGTAACAGTGAACGCCGGGTTCGTCTGTTATTTCACACAACTTTCCCGTGACGCCGAGCAACGGCGACTGCAGCGGCCGCACGAGCTCGGCGTCGGGGAAGGACCGGAGGCGTCCGAGGCGGTCCTAGGAGATGCGGCTCGCTTTGACCCAGTCGACACTCATGGTCTGGGGGAAAGTCGTCGAAGCGGGTGCTTTGCCTACCCAGTCGTTACCCACCGCCACGTTGAAGAGCACGTAGTGCGGCCAGGCTCCCGAGAATGGCGTCCAGTTGCCGCCCATCGCTTCGTATTGTGCTTTGGTCACCGCAAATCCCTGTACCCCGTCGACGAACCAGGCGATGCGGTCCGGATACCAA
Source organism: Rhodococcus sp. EPR-157 (assembly GCF_001647195.1). Classification (GTDB taxonomy): domain Bacteria; phylum Actinomycetota; class Actinomycetes; order Mycobacteriales; family Mycobacteriaceae; genus Rhodococcoides. Next base: position 21,335 of record NZ_LVCV01000184.1, read on the forward strand.
TCGACACGGTAAGTGTGGAATCCGTCCGAGAGTGGATTCATACTTCCGCCGGTCTTGATGTCCGTGCTCGAGTTGTTCTTGGCCGGGCCGTGCATATTGAAGGACGGACCGTTCGTGCCCGGTATTTCGATAACATCTATTTCGCCTTGCCGTGGCCAGTTGTACTCGTTTCCTGGTTCCAAGCCCAACAACCAGAATGCCGGTAGCAGGCCTGCCGCACGGGGCATCTTTATGGAGGCTTCGAGTCGTACCGGCGGGGTGATCGATTGCTTTCCGAAGCTGACCACCCGAGCGCTGGTGAAGTTGTTGGGCGATGCCTTACCGTCCGGCGGGTTCTCCCTGCGGGCGGTGATGTTGAGTGATCCACCGGCGACATTCGCGTTGTTCGTCGAGTTGGTGTAGTACTGCTGCTCGCCCGAACTTGCTCCCCACCTTCCGGTTTGGAACCCCCACTTGCTGGGATCGACTGCGCCGTTCGAGTTGAACTGGTCCTCCCATAGGAGCGTCACCTGCCCGGGGTTCGACGGTTGGGTCGTCGTGCTGGGTGGCGTCGTCGTCGTGGGAGGCGCCGTCGTCGTTGTAGGTGCAGGCGTCGTCGTAGCAGGCGGCGTCGTCGGCGCTTGGGGCGGAAAAGCGGGTGGGCCCCACGGAGTCCAGATTAGGGGGACCATCAGAAGTGGCATCAATTTCATCGCTTTTTCCTGTCATGTCAATTTGTCGGGGGAAACAAATTCATAACGAGGTTTCTAGCACGAAAATAGAGGCGCTTTTGATCTCGACTGGAAATTCGAATAATTCTTCATCTCGTCCTGGGAAACGCCCAGATATTTACGGTCACTATCTCCAGTTTTCGGAGCCTGGACCATGTTTCGGTCTGTTTTGGCCGAAGGTAGGGAAGGAGCCGAGGGAGAGCCGGTGACGGGAATCGAACCCGCCTCTCAACCTTGGGAAGGTCGCATTCTACCAATGAACTACACCGGCGCGGCGGGCCCAGGAGGCCCGCGCCGGACCACTCTAGCAGGTGCTCAGATCTCGATGGTTCCGACGCGGAGCAGCGCGAGGGTATCGACGGCCGAGACCGGCCGGGACATGAGATAGCCCTGGGCGCGGGTGCATCCGCGGTCGATCAGGGTGTTTGCGACGTCCAGGGTCTCCACACCTTCTGCGATCACGTCGAGTCCGAAGGATGCTGCCAGTCCGATAACGGAGTCGACGATGGCAAGATCGCCGCCGCCGGCGGACCCCAGATCGGTCACGAACGCTCGATCGATCTTCAATGCATCGACCGGGAGTGCTTTCAGATGTGAGAGTGAGCTGAACCCGGTCCCGAAGTCGTCGATCGCGATGCGCACGCCGAGTCTCCGGAGTCCGGCGAGGGTCCGCCGGGTGTAATCGATATCGCGTACCACGGCGACCTCGGTGATCTCGAGCCACAGTGAAGAACCCTCGATCGAGTGACGGCGCAACATCGTCTCGACCTCGTCGACGAAACCGGCTCCGACCAGTTGAGAGGGGGAGACATTGACTCGCATGGAAATGTCCAGACCAGGTAGTGAGGTGGCCCATTCACCGAGCGTCCGAAGCGACCGCTCCAACACCCAGCTGCCCAGCTCGCTCGCCAGATTGGTCGCCTCGGCAACCGGAATGAAGGCAGCCGGTGGAAGCAGACCGCGGTGGGGGTGCTGCCACCGCACCAGGGCTTCGACGGCTGTGATGCGTTTGGTGATCAAATCGATCTCAGGCTGGAAGTACAAGACGAGGGAGTCGTTTCCGATGGCGGTTCGGAGATGAACTTCGATATCGCTGCGAAGTACGCTCTGCCGTTGTACCGAATCGGTGAACTGCACGACATCGTTGTCGCCGTTGACCTTTGCCATCAGTGCAGCTTGGTCGGCCCGTTGGAGCGCGTCGTCCGCAGAGACACGCCCGGGGTGGGCGATCGAGATCCCGACGGTGGCTCGCCGTGACCTGTCGAGTCCGGGCGCGTCGAGCAGGGCGATCGAGTCGAGTGCTGTCCGTGCGGTGAGATGCGCATGGTGTGCGTTGCTCGGGCCGTGAAGAACCAGCACGAACTCGTCGCCGCCGAGCCGCGCGATCAATGTGGTCGACCCCACGTCTCGGGTCAGCACGCGTGCGGCAGCGGCGATGTATTCGTCACCTGCCAGGTGGCCGAGGAAGTCGTTCATCGCCTCGAGTCGTCCGAGGTCGAGAAACAGGATCGCGACCGGTCCGGATGTGTGATCGACGAGTCTGACACGCAGATAGTCGAGCAACGCTCGACGGTTGAGCAGTCCGGTCTGCTCGTCGTGTGTGGCGGAGTACCGAAATCGATCCTCGGCCGCTACCCGCGTGTGTACCTGGGTCGTCAATGCGGCGATTGCGCGCAAGGCGTTGAATTCGTCTTCGGACCAGTCGCGGCCGGCGAGTTTGCCGAAGCCCAGTACTCCGACGGTGATGGTGTTCGCGATCAACGGGACAGCGATCAGCGACTGCGGCACGAAACCTGACGCCGACTCCACTCGGGCGCGATAGTCGGCGACACCGCCGTCGACGCGCACCGTCAGGATGCTGTCGAGTGATTCGGCCGCGGCGAATATCGGGTCGGCACCGTCGAACGGGACGGTGTGCAGTGGGTCGGGGTCTGCCACGTTCGAGCGCGGCGGCCACTCCGCGATCAGCACCGTCGTTCGATTCTCGAAGTCGTTGTGGCGCAGAAACGCGATGTCGAGTTCGAAGCTGTTGACGAGATCGCGGAGAACAGCGACGTACACCGCAGCGGCGTTCGAAGCATCGGCACTCATGAGGAGAGTGGCCGCGTTCGTGACGACAGTGTCCAACCTTCGGCGTTGGTTCAGCGTGGTCTCCTGCCTGAAGGTCGCGCGAGTCGAATCGAGACTCTACTCGGCCGACGCCGACGGCAGTGTTCGTCCGGCAAGCATTGTCTGCATCGAATCCGCTGGGACGGGCTTGGAGAACAGATAGCCTTGAGCCCGTGTGCAGCCGACGGCCAACAATGAGGTCTGAGCTGCTTCGGTCTCGAGTCCCTCGGCGATCAGGTCGAGTCCGAACGCGTCCGCAAGACTTGCGATCGCGCGAACGATGGCTTGGTCGCCGGGGTTCGAGTCGAGGTGTTGGACGAATTCGCGATCGATCTTCAGCGCATCGACCGGAAGCATCTTCAGGTGCGCCAATGAGCTGAATCCAGTACCGAAGTCGTCGATCGCGATACGTACCCCCAATTCTCGGAGCATGCTCAGAACCTTTGCTGCCTGGCCGGTGTCTTGAACGACGGCGTTCTCGGTTATCTCCAAGCACAGGTTGCCGTGTGGGACCAGCCCGCTGGCGAGTTCCTGGCTGACGATGTCGACGAACTCGGTTGCCAGGAGCTGCGCCGGGGAAACGTTGACACGCAACATGATATCGAGCTCGGGGAGGTGGTGGACCCACTCGCGGTAGCAGCGGATGGCGTCGTGCAGAACCCAGGCACCGAGCGCGGTTGCCAGGTCGGAGGTCTCGGCGATGTCGATGAAGTCGGCCGGTGGCAACAGGCCCCGCGTCGGGTGCTGCCATCGCACCAACGCCTCGACGGCCGTGATCGTGCCGTCCTCGAGGTTCACTTCCGGTTGAAAGTGCAGCACCAGGTCGCCGCCCTGTATGGCGGCAAGGAGATGCAGTTCGACGTCGTTGCGCAACGCGTTGTGAGCTCGAATCGCCGAATCGAACAGCGCCACATGATTTCCGCCGGTTCGTTTAGCGACGAGAGCCGCTTGGTCGGCGTTGGCAATCACCTCGTCGACGCTGTCCACTCCCGGATAGGCAGTCGTCACGCCGATGCTCGCGGTGCGAGTGATGGCATCCCCGGCGATGCTGACGCGGGTGGTGGCGACGGCGTCGAGTATCCGCAGCGCGACGTCGTACGGCGACGTCGACTTCCCCTCGATTGCAGAAGGCTGCATGACGATCACGAATTCGTCTCCACCCCAGCGTGCGATCGTGGCGTCGTCGTCGAGCGCTTCACGCAACGTGTCGGCGAGCGCGAGGAGATACGCGTCGCCGGCGGTGTGGCCGTAGAAATCGTTGAGGGCTTTCAATCTGTCGAGATCGAGAAACAACACTGCGACCGGACTGCCCTCCGACCCCGCCCCGAGCCGACGTTCCAGGTCCTCCGTCACCCCTCGACGATTGGAAAGACCGGTCAGTGCATCGTGTTGCGCCGCCTCGAAAAGCAGTTCCTCGGCGACAATCCGGGCATGAACCTGGGTGAACATCGATGCGATCGCCACCAGAGCATTGGTCTCCTCCTCGGACCAGGCACGGTCACCGCCCTTGATCAATCCGACCCAACCGATGGATCGCTCGTGGACGAGCGGGACCACCGCCATGGAAGTGACGGAGTACCCGGATGCAGCCTCCACGCGTCGGCGATACGACTCCTCCGACATCGACGGGTTGAACACTCTCGGTTGAACGAGGTGCTCGCATGCCGCGAAGACAGGATCGGCATCCGCGAAGTAGATGACACCGAGCGGATCGGGGTCCGGTGCATCCGGTCGGGCCGGCCATTCGGCAACCATCGTCGTCGACCGATTCTCGTGGTCGGTATGTCGAAGATAGCCGGCATCGACCCCGAAATACTCCACCAGAGAGCGGAGTACACGGGTGTACGCGAGCAACACCGACGCTGCATCGACCCCCATGAGGTCCGATGCAACGTCGGTGACCAGACGATCGAGACTACGAGTTCGACGCATGTTTTCCCCCATCGACTCGACCCCCTACCTGACCCGAAAATCGACTGTACCTGCTCGGAGGCCGTCTATACCTCTGTGCGACGTCTGCTTCGCAATGCTGCACCGTCGGTGTGCGACAGGCGTAGTACCAATGCGATGGATTCGTCGACGTCGATTCCGACTATCCGGGCAAACTGGTGGCGAAGGTCCGCGAGTGCAGCGGCGTGGCGCGGAGACAGCTGCTCGAACTCGGACTGGCTCGTCGCGTACAGAAACACTGGCGACGACGGATGCACTGCCAGTCCGTGCGACTCGGCGGCGAGCCAGAGGCGTTGCGTTCCGGCGCCGCCCCGCACGAAGTCGGTTGCAGCGTGGCCGTCGACGATCGTCACGGCGACAGCCGAGCTGGACACCACGCGGTCGTAGCTGTCTTCCCCCAATGCGATACCTGCGTCCCAGTCGCCGAGCAATTCCATCACATCGGACCTGCGGGAGACGTCGAGTTTCACCAGGTCCGTCGAATCCAGCGCGAGGGCATGGACGTCGATCCCAGTGTCGGGATCAGGTTGCCCCGGCCACCTGAGCTCCGAGAACATCTCTGTATGAAGCGGTTTCGTCAAGTAGCGAATCCGATCCGATTCGGCAATTATTTCGGCGAGCTGTTGGATCGAGGACCGATCGGTGACGAGAGCTACCCGAACACCCTCGGGCAGCGCTGCAGTGGTGAGATCCGACAGCACCTCCGGGCGCATCTCGCGTGGGGATCCCACGGTGCGATTCGTCGATCTCGACAGTAGGGCGTCGTATGTCTTCGCCAGGTCCGGATCCGTGCCTGCTCCCAGTTCGACGACGATGTCCACGGTGTCGCCGTCAGGTTCGACGGTGACGTCTCCGAGAACTCCGTGATGCGCGGCTGCACTACGCGCGTTGTACAGCGCCGCGCCGAGTGCGACATGACTGCCGCGATAGGCGACGTCCAGGCCCGAGGTTCGGTCGCGATCGATCGTAAGTCGGACCGATCCAGTGGTTGTGGTGATGGTCCACGGTTGTACGTTCCCGCCGGACGGTGCCCGGGTGGCGGCGTGCACGATCGCGGAGCGGGGACTGTCGAATTCTGGTTGCGCGTGCGAACTCCCGTTCTGCTCCGTCGGTCCGACCCCGGTGGGTGGCGGTGCCAGCATGTCGAGATGCTCGTCGATATGAATCCGCACTCGGCCGGAATCGAGACGGTGACCGAGGCCGAATCTACGTACTGCGCCCGCGACCGAGGCCCCACCGAGTCCGACCTCGCTGCCCAACTGCGGCCACGTCGTGGTCGTACGATCGACCTCGATCATCGATGCCGCCATCCGCGCGGAGATGGCTTCGGCTTCCAGCAGAGCGAGCACGTACGGAACCTTGTCGTGCGTCGACAGATTCGCGAGAGTGCCGGACTCGACGTCTCCGAGTAGGCCGTGAAACAAAGGGCGGTCGGGTTCGAGATCGAATCTCTCGACATCGAGCAGACCCCGATCGCTGGTCTCCATGATGACCGGTACGCCGAGTGCTCTGGCGCGTTCGCGCACCAGGATCTTCACGTCGAGCGAATCGCATTCCTCGATGAGGAGGTCGACTCCGTCGATGAAACTGTCGGCGGATTCCGCAGTCACCCCGCGGTCGTCGATCGTGACCGGAAGGTACGGGTCGAGTTCGGCGATCCGGCGGGCGGCGACGACGGGTTTGCTCAAACCCAGGTCGAGCAGCGTAGCCGGTATGCGATTGAGGTTCGAGAGTTCGATCTCGTCGAAGTCGGCCAGACGCAGTGCGCCGCAGACACCGTCGAGCGCCAATGCGTACGCGATCGCGTGGCCGACACTGAGACCGACGATACCGATCGTCGTCTCGGCCAACTTGTCCTGTTCTTCGGCAGTGATCTTGTTGCGGTTGCGATCGAGCCGGAGGCGCCGGAAGCTGCGTGGCCCCAGCGTCGCGACAACGGTTCGGCGCCAGGGATAGTGGATCCACCGCATCGGCTCGTCGACGAGTTCGGCCGGGGGCGGCGGCGTCAGGCGAGACAGCCCGTCCCGCTGCTCGTCGAGTCGGTCGAGGAACTCGATGACCGGGTCTTCTCGAAGCCGATCCAGTTCCGCACGGTCTGCAGGGTCGTTCTCGTCGAGCACTCTTGCCTGCCAGTCCAGCTGGTTGCGATGTGTCACGATGCTTCGGCCTCCGTCGATGCGAGTTCTCGGCCCCGAAGCGACTCGATCGCAAAGGTGATCTGGGCGAGCTTCTCGGCTGTGGCGAACAGGGGAACCGTGTTCTGGTCCCACCAGAGAATTCGGGTTCTGTAGCGATCGTCCGGATAAGCGACGGCATCGATGTGGGTCGCCATCACGGCACCCGAGTCGAGATAGGGACCCACAGCGTGCTCTGCGCTTGTCGCGAGTGTGTGCCGGCAGCCCGATGCTGCGGCCACGAGAGACGCACCGATTGCGCCCAAGTACCCGGGTGCGCCGTGTCGAGTGCGGTCGACCGCGGACCAGACCGTCTTCATCTCGACGACACCGTTCGCGAGTCGAGCCGACACCATCCGTCGGAGCGCGGCCCTCCCGATCCACGACTTGGACCATTCGATGTCGGCGTGCGTCTGATGCGGTTTCGAGTAGGGGCCCTGTGCGCGTAGACCGCCGACCGGTTCGCCGGAGTCGTCGAGCGCGACCAGAAACATCGACGTCGTCGAGCCGTCGATTATCCGGTCGTACTCCAAGGCCTTCTCCACACCGAAGTGCGAGTAGCTTCGTAACGCCCCGTCGACGAACGCCCGCCACAGTGTCGGTCGTTGCGCAGGCGTCGTCGCGAGCACCGTGCACCGGAGCTCAGGGTCGTAGTAGCTCGCATCCGAGGTGATGTGAAGGGGGCGCCGACGAGGTTCGCCGGCTCCCCGATCGAGCCCGGTGGTCGAATTCATGGTTCATCTTTCTACTGATGCCCTGTTTCAGGGGCATTGGATATGGATCAAGATCATTATCACGGCTCATAACTGGAAAGTGAGACGCACAAAGTGGGCTGTTTCCCAGATGTATGCGCGGTTTTGGCAGAACGCGTGGTGCCATGGGAACAACGGCGGCTCCGGCGCGCTAACCTTCCGCAGTGCTGCTTTCCGACCGCGATATCCGTGCAGAAGTGTCCGCCGGCAACCTGGGTATCGAGCCCTTCGACGCGTCGATGGTGCAACCGTCGAGCGTCGATGTCCGGCTCGACAAGCTCTTTCGGGTGTTCAACAACACTCGCTACACGCACATCGACCCGTCCAAGCAGCAGGACGAGCTGACGTCGCTCGTCGAGCCCGCGGAGGGCGAACCGTTCGTTCTGCACCCGGGGGAGTTCGTACTCGGATCCACGCTCGAGCTGACATCACTGCCCGACTATCTGGCCGGACGGTTGGAAGGCAAGAGTTCGCTCGGCCGCCTCGGGTTGTTGACGCACTCGACTGCAGGCTTCATCGACCCGGGATTCAGCGGTCACATCACGTTGGAACTGTCGAACGTGGCCAATCTGCCGATCACGCTGTGGCCGGGCATGAAAATCGGACAGCTGTGCTTGTTCAAGCTGTCGAGCCCGTCCGAGCATCCCTACGGCAGTGCGCAGGTGGGCTCGAAGTATCAGGGGCAGCGTGGACCCACACCGTCGAAGGCATACCTGAACTTCATCCAGTCTCCGGTGAACTGATTGATCCATCGGTCGGTTTAAGGCCCGTTACCGCGACAAGAATCTGGTTTCAGCGCTAAACTGGCAGCTTGCCGAATGTGGGTTGGGGCCTACCGGAGCGAGGTTTCTCGATGTCAGCCGTTCTCGGCGCATCGCTTGGTGTGAGTGGAATCCACACAGTGTCCACGGACCTGTCTACCCGTCCGCCGCGCAGCAGCGAGTCGAAAGTTCAGATACCCGAGTCCTCCACCGACCCGTGGGGGTCGGTGGCGTGGGCCGTTCATCACTTCGCCCGTGAGACCGTCGGTACGGACGCCACGCCCGTGCTGGCGCTGCGCGACAAGAACCCGACGGAGGCGTACGGCGTCGAACACTACGACGGGCTGGCGCTCGTCTCGGATCTGGGCGCGCAGATCGGAGCCCTCCAGGAGGCCGGCGAACTGGCCGGTGAGCAGACCATTGCGCTGTTCGATGTCGGCGCGGGCGGGGTGACGGTGTCGATCGTGGATCGCGAATCCGGTCACGTGTACGCCTCCCGGCGCAGCGCGGTGCTCTCCGGCGACGGATGCGACGCCGCGTTGTCCACCTTTCTATTGGACCACTACGGCCTCGGGCGGGTGCTGGACGACAGCTCCCGCGATCTACTCGTCGAGGCGGTCTGCGCGGCCAAGGAACGGTTGTCGACTCTCACCGCCGTCGAGGTTCACGGACCGTTCACCTCGGGCGGTGTCGTGCTCTACCGAGCGCAACTGGACGAGCTCGTCCGCGAGAACGTCTACGACGCCGTCACACTTGCCGCCGCGATGATCGCCGACGTCCCGCGCGTCGACGCAGTGTTCGCGGTGGGCGGCGGCGCGAACATGCAGATCGTCCGGCAATCCCTGATCGACGGCTTGTCGGTGCCGGTGTTCGTCCCTCGCGATCCCGAACTTCTCGCCGCACGCGGGGCCGCTGGGATGGCGCGCGACTTCGCGCGATCCGCTGCTGCCACCACCGTTGCGGCCACCACTGCCGGGACGGCCGGCCACGCTGCGCGCCCGCGGCACAGTGATACCTCCTCACGTCGACTCATCAGGATTCGAGGGTCGCGGTACCTCGGCGGAGCTGTGGTCGCCCTGGTGGCGGGAGGAGTGGCGGTGTCGATTGCGGCAGCGTCGAGCAGCGACATCGACCCGACACCAGGGATCGTCTACTCACCCGTCATCACGTCTTCACCGGCCGAAGTGAGCCCGTCGGCACCAGCGGTCGCCCCGTCGCCCACATCTCTCCCCATGACCACGACGACCGAGGAACCCGAGTCGACGGAGTCCGAACCCAGCAGCACACCGCAGAGCACGTCGGAGGACGGCCTGACGACCGACAGTGCCAGGGCTGATCGACGACGAACCGAGCCGACCACCACCACCGCGTCGCCGGACCTGACGACCAGTACGAAGCCGACACGGACCAAGGACGCCGATTCCCAGCCGTCGACGAGCAACCCGCCGTCGACGGCCATCCCTACGACGAGCAAGCCGCCAACGACGAGCAAGCCCGCCACGGCAACGAATTCGCCGACACGCACCAGGAGCCCGTCGCGCCCAGGGTGACCGAAATTTCTGGGTCAGATCGGTGTCTTCTGCCGCCCGTTCATATTCTTCCGGCAGACTTGGCGGATGGTTTCGATACAGACCGAACGCGAGGACAAGTTCGATGTGGACTCAGATTTCATCCTGCCTTCGGATGAACAGCTGATCCCTAAGGGAGGCTCGGCCGAGACTTCGGAGGTGGAGCTGGTGAGCACCTACTTCGACACCGAGGATCTCGACCTTCTGCAGCGAGGGATCACTCTGCGGCGCCGGCGAGGTGACGCCGACACCGGCTGGCACGCGAAGGTACCCGCAGACAAGGCGCGCACCGAAATTCGGCTTCCGCTCGGATCTGGCGAGGATGCGTCCGTTCCGGACGAGCTCGCCGGCCTCCTCGTCGGTGTGTCGCTGGGAAAGCCACTGGGCCCGGTTGCGACGTTGACCTCGGTGCGACGGGTGCACGTGTTGGCGGATCAGGACGGTGACGTGGTGGCCGAACTCGCCGACGACAGCGTCTCCGTCGATCTGGCGGGTGCCGAGGGGCACACCTGGCGTGAGGTGGAAGTCGAACTGGGCCCTGCGGGGTCGGAGTCGGTGCTCGAGAGGGTCGGCAAGACGCTGAAGGCCGCAGGGGCACGCCCAGGTTCGCATCCGTCGAAATTCCACCGCGCTGTGCGGTCCTCGACGGAACCCGTCCATACGGGCACGGTCGGGGTGGTTGCGGACTATCTGAACGAGCAGACCCAGGCAATCTTCGCCGGCGACGTCTATCTCCGGCGTGGAATGGATCCGATCCACCCGACCCGGGTGGCGATTCGACGTTACCGAAGCACACTCAGGGTGTTCGGGGACATGTTCGACGAAGGCCGCGCATCCGTGTTGGACGCCGAACTCTCCTGGTATGCAGGGCTACTCGGCGAGGTCCGAGATCGTCAGGTGCAGCGCGCAAGGTTCGCCGACTCGTTGAGTGAACTACCCGACTACCTGGTACTGGGGCCGGTCGCCGCGCGTATCGAGAACGATCTCCTCGCCGAGCAGCTCAGGTTCCGGGCAGCCGTGGCCACCGAAATCGACGGGGAGCGATACCGCGCGTTGCTGCACGAACTCGCCGAATGGGCACGCGGCCTTCCACTCGCTCCTGGCGCGTCGAAGCTCGACGACGACGATCTCGACGCATTGGCTCGTAAGGCGGGCAAGAAGGCAAGCAAGCGAGTGGCCGCAGCGACGTCGAGCGCGGAGGAAGAGGCTCTGCACCGAGCGCGCAAGGCGGGCAAGCGGGCGCGGTACGCCGCGGAACTGGTCAAGCCCGTCATCGGCAAGAAGGAAGCGAAAGCACGGATAGGGCGCTACACCAACGTCCAGGAGATCCTGGGTGAGCATCAGGATGCCGTCGTGGCAGCTGCGACGCTGCTGCAGTTGGGTAGGAAGGCGGGCGTCACCCCCGGCGAGAACGGCTTCACATTCGGGTTGCTGTACGCCCAGGAGGTTCACGCGGCGGCCGCCGCACGGGCCGCGATGACGGCGGCCGACTCGTAAAAGTACGAATTTTCCAGCGGACGAGTACTCTGATCGCCGGAGAAACCGACTTACTGCCCGATTTCGGGAAGGGGTCACGTGCAACCGGGGGGAGTGCGAGCGGCATGCGTGTTGCACTTGGCGTGCACGTGAGTACATACGAGGCCACTGCGTCACTCGTGGAGATCTCCCTCCCTGAGCTCGGTCCCATCTGCTCGCGCACGGTCGATGTTGCCGCCGCACCGGGAGGAATCGGCGGAGCGGTGTCCGCGGCCCTCGGCTTCATGCGGGTACAGGCGCTGCAGAACCAGCTCACGGTCCTCGGCGGCGTAGTTGTCTGCGAGAGCGCGGCGCAGCGCGAGATCGTCGCCCGCGCGCTCGCCGAGGTGGAACCCGACCCGCCACCGGTGATCGACATGTTCGACGACCGTCTGTCCGACCAATTCACGCCCGATGTGGCCGCGGCGCTCCTGGTCGGGCACCTCGAACCCGTCGTTGCACCCGTGCACGTGCGCCAGGACGAGCATCGCGGGATATGGCCGGTCGCTGCGGTCGGCGCCTGCGTGTTGGCGGCGCTAGGTGGCGTCACTGCGTGGGCGATGACGTCGCAGCCTGCGCCTGCGGGCGAACTCGTCACGACGTCGGAGATGGTGTATCCGACGTCCGAAGCGCCGAAGACGGCCGACAGTGCGGCCCCGGTCGGCGTCGTGTCTGCGACCACCAGCGCGGATCGAGCACGTCCGGATGCGGTTCCCGACATCGCTCCGGTGGACGTCGTATTAGCGCCCCCGGTTGCTCCCGAGCCGATGTTCGAGAGCTACTCGGAATCCGACGTGCAGATCACGTCCACGCCGAGTGCGACGCCAGCGCCGTCGACCACC
>NZ_LVCV01000185.1 GCF_001647195.1 Rhodococcus sp. EPR-157
CAACGACGGAGCCGGAACCGACGACCGAGCCCGAGCCCGAGCCGGCGGAATCCACGGGATAGAACCGGTGAGGTCCTGCCAACACGACCTCACTGCCCCGGCTCGGGTGGCGTGATTACGTAGCAATTCGGTTGTGTGAACCGCGTGTGAATTATTCCTGGAGTAGTGAATTGTCACCGAATTCCGGTGGCCCGGTGCCGGAATTCCGGGCTACCATCGGTCGCATGATCCTCGGTGGTGAACGACCTCGGCTACCCGCCGGGCTCGAGCCGCGCGTGTGTTGTATGCGTTGTTCGTAACTCGGCATCGTTCTTTACGGCGCATTCTCGAAGTTGTTGTTACCGACGCACATTCACATCTCTCAAGGATTGCAGGTAGGTTCGATGAACGATTCTCGAACAAGTATCGATTGGGCGGTCGGGGTTCTCATCGCCTTACGGGGATATTCCCCGGAACAGGCTTTCGGAGAATTGGTTTCGCATAGCTATACCTTCGATGTCAGCTTGCTGCATTCAGCGCGTTCGCTTGTTGCGGCCGCACGAGAAATTGCAGTCGATTCGCTCCCCGTCGATGCCACCGAACGTGAGTGGGGCGGACTGCTCGCCGAACGGCGTCCGGTGGCGCGCGTCGACAACGTCGCCTGAGCAGCGAGGGACAGTTGGTCGCGGACGACGCAAACAAACCAAAGGACTGTAAAATGTGGCTTTGACCTACCCTCGGCTCGATTTCGGCGCTATCATTCACTGAAGTCGGATCGGTACGGGTAAAGGTCGAGGAAGCCATGAGAACGGTGCTTGGAGTGTCCGTCGGCTCTGCCACGGCTCGCGCGACTGCCCTCGATTCGGCCGACGATTCTGTCCGTTCGGCCAGCGTCGCGCGCTCGTTCCTCCCGTCCGAGCATGTGTCAGCGGCGCTCGAGCTGCTGGGGTCCATGGCGGCCGCGCAGCACGTCGAGCCTGCGGACGCCGTTCTGGCAGTGCCGGACGACCCGGCGTCACGAGTGCGGAACTCTGCGTATTCGGTTCATCGTTCCGATCGATTCGGCGTGGTGTCGGAGTTGGGTGCGCAGTTGCGGTTCCTTCGAGGAACCGGGCAGTTGGACGGACTCCGCACCGTCGCGGTGTGCGACGTGGGTGCCTCCGGGACGACGGTATCCATCGCCGACCCCGCCACCGGGCACGTCTTC
>NZ_LVCV01000186.1 GCF_001647195.1 Rhodococcus sp. EPR-157
TGATCACGAGTACCGCGCTCGACAGTCTCATGGTCGCAATCGGCGATGCCCGCGAACAGCTGTCGAGCCTGCGTGTCGCCGAAGTCCCCGGCCCTTTCGTAGGGGGCCCGGTTCGGCTGTGGCGCAGTTCTTTCGACGATATCGTCGAGCGCTCGGTTCGCTACGTCGAAGACTGGACGGCCGGCGTGATCGTCGAGGCTCCCCACGCGGTGAACGCCCTCGTCATGGTCGGTGGATGTGCCCACCTGCCGTTGCTGCGGCGGGTGTTCCGTCGCGATCTGAGGTTGCCCGTTCTCGTTCCGGCGATGCCCGAGTCGCTCACCGCGCACGGTGCCGCGTTGCTCGCTTCCGACGAGATACGAAGCCGATCGAGACGACCACTGGTCGCCGGCAAGACGATGGCG
>NZ_LVCV01000187.1 GCF_001647195.1 Rhodococcus sp. EPR-157
GGCGGTACCGTCGCGCCCTGGGATGATGGAAGCCGTCCATGCTGAGTCGGTGCGCAGACCGGCCCAGCTTCGACAACATCTCGCTCAGCTCGTTGGCCAAAGTTGTTTTACCGGAAGCGGTTACGCCGTCGACGGCAACCCGCACCGGATGGTCGAGTCGACGCGCGTGCACATACTGCGCAACAAGCATGACTGCCTGTGTGCGGCTGTTGTTCGTCACCTCCATCAGCGCCGGGCAGGCGACACGTGCGTCGGATTGCCGGCGAAGTCGGTTTCGACCCACCCGCCGGAGAGGTCGGGGACGCTCACCGATACCGAGATTCGCTGTTCGCCTTCGTCGTTGTCGATGCTCACCCAGTCGACTACGCCCTGGGGTGCCCCGACGGTCTCGGGTGCGCCGGCGATGACGCCCGCTACGACGGCCGAATCGAGGAGATTCCAGTCGAAGCCGAGCTGGCCTTCCTCCGGTAGGGATGTGTCCTTCTGTGGTTCGAATCCACCGTTGACCATGATCCGCTCGACCCGACCCTCGGCGTCGAGGCGATAGACGTCGGCGCGCGAGCCCTCGTCTACCTGCAGGCTCAGCGATACCACCTGGGAGCTTCCGAATCGCTCGATGAAACGGTTCCGGAAGTCGTCGAGACCCGTGGCGGTGTCGAACACGAAAGGTCGGGCGACGATCGGCGTGACGTCGTCCGGCACTGGCATCGACACCGTCTCCACCGGAGACGGCACGGGGGCTGCCACCGCTGCCACCTCCACCTTGTCCTCCCTCGTCGCGAAGAACAGCACCAACCCGGCGGCCACGATCACCACCGACCCGAGCGCGAGGAGCACCCGGGGCCTCGAAGCCGATCGTCCGGCCTCCGGCTCGGGAAGATCGACATCGAGTTGGAGGTCGCTGACGAGCCGTCGGAGCTCGTCGAGAGTCACTGCCGTTCGCGCGCGCTCGGTTCTGAGTCGGTGCTCGCCGAAGGTGAGCTGCCCGTCGGCGTATGCAGTGTCCAGTGCAGTGGCCGTGAGTGCGCGATCGATGTCGCGAGCACGCAGGGCAGTAGAGCGGTACTTCGATGTCGATGCCATGGTGTCCTACTCGCCGAACCGGAACGGAGTGACGGACAAGAAATTGCCCGACGGATCGACAGACATGGAGCCTCGTTCCTGATCGGTGTTGTCGGCGCTGATCGATACTTCCGGCCCGTCGGTGTCGCCTCGGATCTGGATGTTGATGGAGTCCACACGCGAGAGGTTCAAGCTCTCGGCAGCGCCTGCGACGATGCCCGCGATCTTCTGCAGGTCGATCGAGGTCAGATCGACCTGCGCCTGATCCGCAGTGCGGGGACTCGACCAATCGTCGTCGAAGTCCTCCAACACCCCGTCGCGGAAGTCGTACGTGACCTGCTTTTGCGGAGTTCCCGGCCCTGGCATCCGGACGATCGCGTACTCGGGATACAAACCAAGACTGTCGACGACGGTGGTTCCGGTCTTGGCCTGCACTGCCGCTGCGATGTCGGCCACGATGGCCGGGTTCTGGTAACCCATGTCACCGTAAGGCTGGACGGGATCGGGCGACGTCGCGCAGGCACGGACGCCGAAGGTGAGTGCGACGAGACCGACGACGACCGGCACTGCGACGGAGAAGAAGCCGATCCGCGACGAGCGAGCCGTTCGCACCGGGTGCGCCAACTGGATCGGATCCGCCATCGGTGCGAGCTCGGACTCGTTCTGCAGGTCCTCGATCAGGGAATGCAGATCTGCGAGCGTCTCGGCCTCCATCGCCAGGTCGAGCCGCGCGGCATGCTCTTCCTCTGACAACTGCCCATCGGCACGGGCCTCGTCGAGCGTCGCGCACGCGTCGGTGCGGTCGGTGTCTCTCGCACGGGTGGCGGGTGGAAGTCGCGTCGGCACAGGTGGAGCATAGTTTTGCAGGCCCCCGATTGCACTGGACCGACGGCGGGCGGCCCGTATGTTCTCGCCCGCACGTACTCTGGTTCTCGTGCGACTTCAGCGACAGGTGGTGGACTACGCCCTTCAGCGACGGTCGCTGCTCGCCGAGGTGTACTCGGGTAGGACGGGAGTGAGCGCCGTATGCGACGCGGATCCCTACCTTCTCCGGGCCGCCAAGTTCCACGGCCGCGGCAGCGACGTGGTGTGCCCTATCTGCAGGAAGGAACAACTCACGCACGTGTCGTGGGTGTTCGGCGAGAAGCTCGGACCGTTGTCCGGTTCCGCGCGGACCGCGGAAGAGTTGGTTCGCCTGGCCGCGACACAGGAGGAGTTCTCCGTGCACGTGGTCGAGGTGTGCAGGTCCTGCAGTTGGAATCATCTCGTCCAGTCCTATGTACTGGGTGCAGTGCCGGCCCCCAAGCAACCGCGACGGCCACGGTCGAGCACTCGTCAACCGAACCGTCGCACCGCGAGCGAGTGACACAATCGCCTCGCTGACCGATCCGGTCGGCACGCAGGAGTGCCCGCCCAACCACTGGAGACCTGTACGTGAGTTCCCCCTACGACAACACACCGGGTGGTAGTTCCGGAGATCGCGACCCGTCCCGACGGCCGCCGAATGTGCCACCGGGCGCGCCCGGTCGACCTCCCGGCCCTCGCCCTCCTGTCCCCCCTCCCGGTCGTCGTCCTGCGGGACCTCAGGGCCCAATGGGCCCTCAGGGGCCACGGCGTGATGCCCAGGGCCGACCGCTAGGCCCACCACCGGGCTCCCTGCCTCCGAGACGCGACGCCCAGGGACGGCCACTGTCGCCCGGGCCTGTGCCGCCCGGTCAAGGACGACCGGCGATGCCGCCACGGGACGCCCAGGGCCGACCGCTCGGTCCGCCGCCGGGCCGACCTGCGTTGCCGAATTCACGTCCGGTGAACTCGCAGCCGCCGAACACGCGGCGACCTGGTGCTGACCGCCCGGGTGCCCGTTCCACCGGCGCTCCGCCCCCGATCCTTCCTCCGACAGGTCCGCCGGACGAGGTTCCACCACGCAATTCGGGCAGTGAACCGCCCGAACCGCCCGAGAGAGGTTCCGCCGCGAAAACGAAGAAGAAGTCCAGGTGGCGCACCGTTCGCCGAACGCTGTATGCACTGATAGCGCTCGGTCTGATCGTGCCGATCCTGGCATTCATGGTGGCCTACACCGTCGAGGATGTTCCGCGTCCCGGTGACATCAAGACCAACCAGGTGGCGAGGATCCTCGCTTCCGACGGTACGAGCGAGATCGGCAGGGTAGTTCCGGAGGAGGGAAACCGGACGGACGTGTCGATCGATCAGATCCCGCTGCACGTGCGCAACGCGGTTCTGTCCGCCGAGGACCGAGACTTCTACTCCAATCCCGGGTTTTCCATTACCGGTTTCGGGCGTGCACTCCGCGACAACGTTCTCGGCCGCGACAGCGCGGGCGGTGGCTCCACCATCACGCAGCAGTACGTGAAGAACGCGCTCGTCGGGTCGGAGCGAACCCTGACACGCAAGATGCGTGAGCTTGTCATCTCGTCGAAGATGGCACGTCAGTGGTCGAAGGACGACATCCTCGCTGCGTATCTGAACACCATCTACTTCGGCCGCGGCGCGTACGGCATCGCTGCCGCCTCGACCGCCTACTTCGGAAAGCCGGTCGAACAGCTGACCGTCGAGGAGGGCGCAGTTCTTGCTGCGACCATCCAACAGCCCTCCGGCTTGGATCCCGAGTTCAATCCCGAAGGTGCGCAATCTCGCTGGAACTACGTCCTCGACGGCATGGTGAGCCAGGGCAACATCGATCAGGCTCAGCGCAGCGCGATGGTGTACCCGGCATGGATTCCGAGCGCGCAGGCGAATGTCGGAGACAGTGACAGTGGGCCGAACGGCTTGATCAAGGCGCAGGTGCTGCGTGAGCTGTCCGCGTCCGGAGTGAGCGAGCAGGATCTCAATACCGAGGGTCTGCAGATCACCACCACCATCGATCCGGTGGCGCAGGCCGCTGCGATCGACGCGGTCGAGTCCAACATGGAAGGCGAACCAGCGGAGCTTCGGACGGCGTCGGTGTCGATCGACCCACGCACCGGTGCCGTCAAGTCGTACTACGGCGGCGCCGACGGGAGCGGATTCGATTTCGCGCAGTCAGGACTGCAGACCGGCTCGTCGTTCAAAGTGTTCGGTCTGGCCGCTGCGCTCGACCAAGGCATCCCGCTGTCGCAGATGTACGACAGCTCGCCGCTGACGGTCAACGGCATCTCCATCGGCAATGTCGAAGGCGAATCCTGTGGCACCTGCACCATCGCGGAGGCCCTCAAGCGCTCGCTCAACACGAGTTTCTATCGGATGCAGCTGGCCATGGACAACGGTCCGCAGGCCATCGCGGACATGGCGCACAAGCTCGGTGTTGCGGAAGAGATTCCCGGCGTCGGGCCCACGCTCACGGAAGGCGACGGGGTCGGCCCGAACAACGGCATCGTCCTCGGCCAATATCAGTCGCGTGTCATCGATATGGCCTCGGCGTACGCCACGTTGGCAGCCTCGGGTGTCTACCACCAACCGTACTTCGTGCAGCGGGTCGTGACTGCCGACGGCACAGTGCTTCTCGATCGCGGCATGGAACCGGGCGAGCAGGTCGTGTCTTCCGCAGTCGCAGACAACGTCACCTCGGCGATGCGTCCGATCGCGGGCTACTCCAATGGTCACAACCTCGCCGGTGGTCGGCAGTCCGCAGCGAAGACCGGTACCGCGCAGCTCGGTGACACCGGCGAGAACAAGGACGCGTGGATGGTCGGTTACACCCCGTCGTTGTCCACCGCTGTGTGGGTGGGCACCGAGCAGGGTCTGCCGCTGCAGAACAGCTACGGCGGGTCCATCTACGGTTCGGGTCTACCGTCGGACATCTGGAAAGACACCATGGACGCAACGTTGGAAGGATCGACCAACGAGACGTTCCCGACGCCTGAACCGATCGCGGGACAGGCTGGTGTGCCGCAGTATTCGGCACCTGCAGCGCCAACGACCCAGGTCACGACGTCGGCGCCGCCACCGGTCACGCTGCCCATCCCGACCGAGCTCTCTCCCCCGGTCGTGATCACTCCACGCCAGGTCGAGATTCTCCCCGGTGTCACGATTCCACTCCCCGGGCTCGCGCCCGCGGAACCGGAAGAACCTGCGACACCCCAAACGCCGGCCCAGGAACCCGTCCCAGCCCGGTAATCTTCCCCAGGTGAGCGAGAGAAGGCGCAGAATCGCCAGCCCGGCCGAACCTGCCCCTGATCTGTCGTCGGACGGTCGTCGCGATCTGCCTGCGACGAACGATCCGACGACGGCTCAGCTCGCAGCGGTCATCGGTGGCCCGGTGGGCAGGCACGCGCTGATCGGGCGGCAACGTTTCATGACGCCGCTGCGTGTTCTGCTGCTGCTCGCCGTGGTGTTCCTGAGCTTCGGCTGGTTCGCCAAAGCGGGATGTATTCAACAGGCGCCCAACGGTCCCGGCGGCGCGCTCGGGTTGGATTGGAGCGGCAGCCGTCAGTACGTGGCGATGTGCTATTCCGACACGGTTCCGTTGTTCGGTGCCGAGCGCCTCGACGAGGGTGCATTCCCGTACAAGAAGTCCTGGGAAGAAGTGGCTGCGGACGGTTCGACGCAGATTCGGTACATGGAGTACCCGGTGCTGTCGGGTCTGTATCAATACGGGTCGATGATCGTCGCGGAGGCGTGGAGTTCGGTCCCGTGGCTTCCACAGGCACTGCAGGTAGCCATCTATTTCAACGTCGTCGCGGTCGGCCTCGCCTTGGCATGGCTGGTCACCGTATGGGCGACGGCCATGTCCGCGGGCAGGCGCATCTGGGACGCGGCTCTCGTCGCGGCGTCTCCGTTGGTCATCGTCCATGGTTTCACCAATTTCGACGCTCTGGCAACGGCATTCGCGGCCACCGGCGTGTTGGCATGGGGAAGGAAGAGGCCCGTTCTTGCGGGAGTCCTGTTGGGGC
Source organism: Rhodococcus sp. EPR-157 (assembly GCF_001647195.1). Lineage (GTDB taxonomy): Bacteria > Actinomycetota > Actinomycetes > Mycobacteriales > Mycobacteriaceae > Rhodococcoides. The sequence continues at coordinate 5,952 of NZ_LVCV01000187.1, forward strand.
TCGGCGGCGCGGCCAAGCTCTATCCGCTGCTGCTTCTCGGTCCGTTGCTGGTGCTGTGCTGGCGCGCTGGGAAGCTACGCGCGTGGGGTCAGGCGGCGTGTGCCGCACTTGCTGCATGGATCGCGGTCAATCTTCCTATCGCGCTTCTATATCCGAGTGGCTGGTACGAGTTCTTCCGACTCAACTCGGTGCGTGGCGCCGATCCCGACTCGATCTACAACGTGGTGTCGTCGTTCACAGGCTGGGGAGGGTTCGACGGTGTCCTCTATCCAGGGGACAGACCGATGATCCTCAATTCCGTGACTCTGGTGCTTTTCGTTCTCGTGTGCGGAGTGGTGACGTACATCGCCATGAATGCGCCGACGAGACCACGGCTCGCGCAACTCGCCTTCCTCGTCGTCGCAGGATTTCTGCTGACGAACAAGGTGTGGAGCCCGCAGTACTCGTTGTGGTTGGTTCCGCTCGCGGTTCTGGCATTGCCGCATCGGCGACTTCTGCTCGCGTGGATGGCGATCGACGCACTGGTGTGGTTTCCGCGGATGTACTACTACCTCGGGATCGGCAACAAGGGCGTGCCGGAGCAGTGGTTCACGGGGACGATCGTCGTGCGCGATCTCGCCGTGGTCGGCCTGTGCGCGCTGGTGGTGCGCCAGATCTACCGTCCGCGGGAAGATCTGGTCCGGCAATTCGGCGTCGACGACCCGAACGGTGGCGTACTCGATCGTGCGCCGGATGTGCGAATAGGCGCGAAAACCGCTCCCAAGCAAGCGGTTTCCGCGACCACGCCCTAGGCCTGGATGTACGGTCCGAGCTGCGGCACTGCTTCGCCCGCATGCTTGGCGTTGATGCCTTCGCCGAGTGCCTGAAGCTTCCAGTTGCCACCGTCGCGGTAGACCTTGGCCATGACGAGACCGGTGAACGGCATGCCACCCTGAAGGGTGAACCGTGCGAGCTCGGTGTTGTTGGTGTCGTCGACGAGCCGGCAGAACGCATTCTGGATCTGCTCGAACGTCTGGCCGCGGTACGAGGTGACCGTGAATACGATGGCCGTCACCTGCGGGGGCACCCGCGTCAGATCGACGTTGACTACCTCGTCGTCGCCTTCGCCTTCGCCGGTGAGGTTGTCGCCTTGATGCAGAATCGAACTGTCCTTGGACTTCAGCTGCCCGTAGTAGACGACGTCGGCGACATTCCGACCGGCGAACATGATCGCGGAGGCATCGAGGTCGATGTTGCCGCCCTTCCCGCCCCCACCGAAAAAGCTGGTCTTCTTCGGTGCCTGAACTGGATCCCAGCCCAACCCCATTCGGATGACGGTCAGCGCAACGCCACCGTCCTTCTTCAGCGTGACCTTCTGGCCCTTGGTGAGGCTGACGGGACGTGCCTTCGTCAAGCTGACTTCGGGCGGTCCGGCGGGAACGGCAGGAGGTGTGGGAGCGGGCGGTGGGGTGGGTGCTGCAGCGGGCGGTGGGGTGCGCGGTGGTGCCGGTGCCGCAGCTGGTTGTGCAGCTGGAGCGTCATCGACGGACACGCCGTGATCGGTCACGAGGGCGGCGAAGCCACCCGCGTAGCCCTGGCCGACCGCGCGGACCTTCCACGCGCCCGAGCGTCGGTAGATCTC
>NZ_LVCV01000188.1 GCF_001647195.1 Rhodococcus sp. EPR-157
GGGTGGCAGGTTGGGGCTGCTATGACGTGACACAAGCTCGGTCCCACTCATGTACTGTCGGCGCCCGGCCCGGTAGGTTGCCACGAATGAGTGAGAATGTGACCGCCACCGAGACCTTCGACCCAGCAGAGCACGTGCGAGAGATGGTCGGGCGTCACTATCGGGCCGCGGACTACTACGAGGTCGGTAGAGAGAAGGTGCGTGAGTACGCGCGCGCCGTGCAGGACTTCAATCCAGTGCACTGGGAGGGCGACGCCGCGAAGGCCCTCGGCTACCCTAACGTCGTCGCGCCCCTGACGTTCATGTCGTTGGTGGGCACACTCGCGCAGAAGCGTCTGCTGCAGAAGATCGCCGTCGGATTCGACCTCAGCCAGATGCTGCAGACCGATCAGATCCTGCAGTACCACCAGCCCATCGTCGCCGGTGACCATCTGTACTGCGACGTCTCGCTCGACTCCTACAAGGAGGTCATGGGCAAGGACATGATGGTCACCAAGAATATCGTGTCCAACCAGCGCAACGAACTGGTCCAGACGACGTATACGACGCTGCTCATCGGCCGCGAGGGCGACGTCGACAAGGGCATCGTCGAAGCAGCCGAGAATCTGGTCATGCAGGGCGCAACGTCGCTGGCCGCCCGCGCGGATGCAGCGGCGCACGAGGACGACGAGCAGGTCGAGCATCCACCACTCGTCGTCGTGGACACCTCGTCCTCGCCCACGGTGACGTTCGACAGCGTGTCGGTCGGCGATACTCTGCCGAGCAAGACCTTCCGGCTCACCCGCGGGGATCTCGTCAACTACGCCGGTGTCGCCGGCGACGCGAACCCGATTCACTGGAGCGAGCAGTTCGCCAAGCTCATCGACCTGGACAACGTGTTGGCGCACGGGATGCTGACCATGGGTCTCGGTGGCGGCTACATCACCGAGTGGCTCGGCGATCCCGGTGCCGTGAAGGACTACACCGTCCGGTTCACCGCGCCGATCCCCGTCGACGGCCACCGCGCCGCCGAAATCAAGTTCGAAGGCAAGATCAAGTCGCTCGACCCAGAGTCGCGGACGGCCGTCGTCGCTCTCAACGCCACGTTCGAGGGCAAGCGGATCTTCGGTCACCGGGCGACCGCGACAGTCACGCTGGCGTAGGGCGCTCGGCCCCGAACGCTCGGCTCCGATCGCTCGCCCCCCATCGCTTGAATGGTCCATTCATACGATCAGATAGTCTCATCGGTCCATCCATGCGATGGTCCGGCCGGCGGCCCCACCGCTTGAATGGTTCACCCATACGGTCAGATAGCGTGGGTGGTCCATTCAAGCAGTGGTCCGGTGTACGCGACCGCGACGACCACGATCAGGATCACAAGCCGTCGGATCATCGGGAAAGCCTATCGGTTTGCGGACGATCGATTCGGGGCATTCCCCGCTGCATGAAGGTCGGGATAGCAGTCTGTGCCGTCGTTGCGGTGGCGGGTTCGTTCGTCGGGTCGGGCGCGTGGGTGGGAACGCCCATCGCCGATGCCGCAGGCGGTGCGCTCAGTGCGACGTCGACGCTCGTTGCCCCGTCCGGTCCTGCGTTCTCGATCTGGTCCCTCATCTACGCGGGTTTCCTCGCCTACGCGTTCTGGCAGTTCTTCGCCGGTCCCCGGCACACCGCCCTTCGCGGACCGATCGCCCTGTCGATGCTCTTGAACGCGGCATGGATTCTGTCGATCCAGGCGGATCTTCTGTGGTTCAGCGTCCTGATCATCGCGTCGCTACTGGCAGTCCTGGTTCGTGTTTTCGTGCTGACCCAGGCGACGCCTCCCGAGAACACCCTCGACGCGATCGTCACAGACGGGACGATGGGCCTGTACCTGGGTTGGGTGTGCGTCGCGACGATCGCCAACGTCACCGCGTGGCTCGTCGCCGTGGGTGTCACCGGTGGCGCGACGTTCTGGGCCGTCGCGATGGTGACGATTGCCGCGGGTGTCGGTGTCGGTCTCGCGACGTACTCTGGCGGCGCGCTCGCCCCGACGTTGGGTATCGGCTGGGGGCTGATGTGGATCGCACAGGGCCGCCTGGCAGGTGATCTCGACAGTGCCACAGTCGGGTGGACGGCCACTGCCGCCGCATTGGTTGTCGGTGTTCACACCGCGGTGATCCGAAGTCCGCAGCGCGACCGCGAACTGGTATCCGTCTAGCTTCACGAACCCTGTACGACGGCGAACGACGGCTTTCGGCTGAAGTCGGCGCGTAACAGTCCGTAGTTCTGTTCGGAGTCGGACGCGTCGGTGCCCGAGTCCCGCAACGAGTGCACGAAGACCGGTCCGACATACGGCAGTTTCGACGCCTGAGCCATGCTGCTTCCGATGATGGCGGCCTGCGTGTCCTCGGAAACCGCCATCGGTCCGTTGCCGGTCGGCGCACCGAGTTCGGTGATCCAGATCTTCTTGCCACCGTCGCCGTTGGCGGCCATGGTGCCGTATGCCTGATCGACCTGTGCCCATTGACCGTTCGGGTCGTTCTCGACGGTGAACGGGAATGTATACGGGTGCAACGCAATTGCATCCATCAACCCGGCTGCGCCTGCCGCGTACATCTGCTGCAGAAACGTGACGGGGGCGACCGTCCACCCGCCGGTGTCGATCGTCGTCGCCAGTCCCGCGCTCAGTACCGTCGCGCCCGGGTCCGCAGCGTGAATCGCAGGGTAAGCGGCTCGGAGCAATCCGACGTAACGGGCGGCGTCCACCGGCGCGAAGAACGTCGGTATGTTCGGCTCGTTCCACACCTCATAGGAATTCACGCGGTCACCGAGATGTGCTGCTGCGGCGCCGGCGAAGGTGCCGTAGGTGTTCGGGTCGATCGGGACAGCCCCGGGGAGCGCGCTCGGAATCGGGCCCTGCGCCCACGGGGGAGTGCCTGCCAGCACGGCGAGTACCGAGTAGCCCTGTGCGCGTGCAGCGTTGATGACGCGATCGGTATTCCCCCAGTCGAACACGCCCGGTGCAGCTTCCACGGACGCCCAGTTGACGACGACGCGAACCCACGCCGCTCCGAGTTCACGGCCGGCGCCGAGCTCGTTGCCTAGGGTGGCATCGTCGAGAAGTACGAACGGTGCACCGCTGGAGAAACCGAGTCCCGACGGCGGTGCCGCGTGCGCGGTCGGTGCTGTCAGCCCCAGTGTGAGGGCGGCGGTCGCGATCACGCCGAGCAGGCGTGCAGAGAACGTCATGGCCGAGATTCTAGGTCGCCCGGAAGCGATGCGCCGATCAGTGATGCGACAGAGGTGTGCGGGGCGCGTTCGTCCCACCGCTCGGCGTTGAGGTCGTACAACCGTTCACCCGCTTTGACAGCAGTGTTGCGGTCGAGGAGATACCGACGGCATTCCGCGACGAACTGTTCCGGGTCGTCGAATGTAGGTAGCTCGAAGATCGAGCCGAGAGATCCCACAGCAGCGGAGGTTCCGACTACCGGTAGGCCCTTGCTGGCAGCGTCGAGTATCTTGACGCGCACTCCGCCTCCGGTGGCGACCGGCGCGATGAGGGCACGACAGGTGCCGAGGAACTCCTGCAGGTCGTCGACGAATCCGAGATCCCGCACGCCCTCCGGGTAGACGGGATCCGTTGCACCGTCGGCTTTTGCGCCGATGATGCAGAGCTCGGCGCCCTCGATTCCAGCCGAGATTGCCGGCCAGTACTGCAGCGCGATCTTGAACGCTTCCTGGTTCGGTGGCCACCCGCGAGTGCCCATGAATACCAGACGTTTCTTGGTCTCGCTCAAGTCGAGCCGCGGAGCTGGTTCCAGAGTGAGGTCGATCCAGCGGGCGTCGCGTACCCCGTTGGCGCGGTACATCTCTGCTTCTTCGGCGTCATAGGTGCCGACGGCATCTGCTGCGCGCGCGACGCGGATCTCGTCACGCAGGATGCGCGGCGCCTCGATTCGTCCGGCGAATCCACGTGTCACCTTCCACACCTGAGATTCGGTGTTCACGGTGTTGATGACGAACGGCGAACCGTACTTCGCCGAGCGGATGAACGGCTCGGCCATGTAACTGTGCTCTGCCACATAGGCATCCGAGATCGACTCGTCGATGGCAGAGACGAAGGCATCGGCGTCGTAGCGACCGTGCACGATACTTCGGGTCGGTCGCAGCGACCGTGCGAGCAATCGAGCGTTCACCCCGGGCTTCGGGATACGGGTGACATCGGGGTCCGGGGAGGGATCTGCTTCCCGCGACAGGCACAGAGATCGCACCTCGAACGCCTCACGTGCGAGCTGCATCATCAAGCGCGACAGAGCTATGTCACCGCCGTGTTCGGTGATGGGGTCCTTGGACAGGAGGAATGTCGCTCGCCTCACGTGGGTACCTCTTCCTTGACGGGTTCGCGGTAGAGCGCGCGGGTGAACCAGACGAGCAACACCGCGTCGGTGACGACCGACGCAATGGCCGCACCGACGGCGCCGAGCGGGAACAGGCACAGGATCAGCACCATCTTGAGCGGCGCAAGCGTGGCGGCCGCCAACACCCGCGTCCGGTCACGGTGCTGCAGGTACAGAATGGTCGTGAACACGTAGTTCATCACCCTCATGACGACGAAGAAGGACATCACGACGAGTGCCCCCGCGATCTCGGACGGCGCCGACGTGAAGAACAGGCCAATGCCTGAGAGAAGCAGCAACGAGCCTGCGGCAGAGGCGAGTACGACGGTGTGCCCCAGCGCCGGTCCGGCCGACACGAGCCCACCTGCGTCACGCAACTTCTCGTGGAAGGTATGCCCGAACGACTGGCCGATGAACGCGACCGCCCACGCCGTCACCGACGCGACGGAGTAGTAGCCGGCGATCGTGCTGTCGGTGAGGTAGCCGAGGAGCAGGACGTCGCCCTGTATGTACACGGCGTTGGCGAGATTTTCCGAGAAGAGCAGTGACATCTCGCGCCACGAACCGGGGATTGCGGGCCGGGCGACCTTCGCCTGCACGAGGGCGGCGACCGCGATGACCAGGTACGGACTGACGTACAGCAGGCTCGCGACCAGCAGCGTCGGTTCCGCAACCAGGAACAGGTACGCCGACGCCAGGACGATGCTCGACGTCTGACGTGCGGTGTCCATGCGTTGTGTGACGTCGGGGTGGCCGTCACGCAGAGCCCGACTCTTGAACGCATTGAACGCCATCTCGCCGCCGGCGACGACGAGAGCGAACCATGCGATGTAGCTGACCTCGATCACGCACAGCCCGAGGACGATCAGCGCACCACCGAGCAGGGCACGCGTCGTGCGTTCGGCGAGGTAGTCCGGTTCGTCGATCCGAATGGAGCGGACCCCGAACGGATGATCCAGCGGCGCAGCGATGATCGCAGCGAGAGCGAATGCCATCGCGTACTGGCCGTAATCGGCGATGCCGAGTTGGGCGATCAGCGCGACGGTCCACAGCAGACCGATACCACGTCCACCGTATGTCCACAGAGCGGCGACGCCTGCTTTGACCAGGTTCGCGTTCATTTCCGCCACTCCGACAGAAAGTCCTCGACGACGAGTTCAGGTGTGTTGGCCTGGCGCACGGCCTCGACTTCGCGTCGAAGCGTGCTCAACGCCTTGGTGTCGGTGACCACCGCTGCTGTCGCGTCGGCAATGGCCTCGATGTCTCCGTCGACGACTACTGCGCCACCGTCGGATTCGGCGAGGGCACCGTACTTCATGGCGACGATCGGCGTTTGGTACGCGATTGCACGGGTCACGACGGACGACGCGGGGAAGGCGTCGCCGTAGATGGTCCGTCGCCCGTAGGGCACGACGAGTGCTCGGATGGACGCGAAGAACGCATCCTCGTCGGTACCGTTCACTTCGCCGACTATCTCGACGCCGTCGACCGGGGGAAGATCCTCGGTCCCGCGGCCGGCCACCCGAATCGCGATGTCGCGCGGGAGCCTGTCACGAAACTGCTGAATCTGATCGAATCCTTTGCCGCGGTACACGAGCCCGAACAGGCCGACGGCCAGCGGTCGTTCCTCGGCGGGCGTCAGGTCGGGACGAGCGGGTACGAACAAGGTGCTGGCCTTGGCACTTGCTTCCGGGTATGCGGCGGCAAGTGAGCTCGCTCCGGTCTTGGTGAGAGCGAACAACGTTCGCTCTCCTGCGACTGCACGCTCCAGGCGTCGCCACAGGAACCGCAGCGGGTAGTGAAGACCGTGGTTCAGGAGCTTCCGGCCTGCCAGGAACTTCGTCCGTGCCGGCCACCAGACGAGCCCGGGTGGGTCGTGGACCGTCGCCGTGACGTCGACGCCGCTCAGGTTCGAGGTAGCCCAGAACGGAACCACCGAGCCACCGCTGAGTTCGCAATGCACGATTGTACGTTCGGGGTCGTCGACGAGCGCTCGAATTGCTCTGCGGTGAGCCAGGATATCGCGGACCGAGTCACCGCCGGGACCGTCGTGGCGATACTCCAGCACCTCGCGAAAGTACGGTCGTACGGCGTCGGCGAAGTCGTCGGCGTAGTCGCCCACGCCACCCACACCGGATCGGGGGGCGACGTAGACGAGACGAACGTCGCTCAAGTTCACCACCTCGGATGGTTCCCTTCTTCTCGCGCGCACAGGGGGTCAGTAGAACAACGGACGGTACTTCGGTCGGTACGCAAGCGCGTTCGGGTCGCGCATGCTGCGGACCTTGGCGGGGGTGCCTGCGACAACCTCGAGCTCGTTCACCGTGCCGCGGACCATCGAGCACCCGCCGACGACGGCTCCGCGCCCGATGTTCGAACCACTGAGTACCGTGCACCGGCTCGCGATCCACACGTAGTCGCCGATGAACGTCGGCTCCAGGATCGGTTTGAAGGCGGGATCGTTGTGATCGTGGTAGCCGCCGATGATGTGGGTGTCGCTTGCGATGACGACGTTGTCGCCGATGGTGATTCCGCCCCGGGCGTCGAACATGCACCGGAAGCCGATGGAGCAGGCTTCACCGATGACGAGGTTCTCGATGTCGAGAATCGTCGTGCCGCGGAAGATCGAGGTGTCCTTGCCGATCTTCGCCCCGAACGCGCGAAGAAAGTTCTGGCGAACGATGTGCGACGGAATGTAGGTGACGAGCATGTTGAAACCCAGTGTGCCGATGCGATTTCGGATCTTCCTGGCCAACGAGATGTCCTGCATCTTGTAGTCCGAGGCGTGGTGAACCTCCGGCACCGCGGCCGGCTTCTCTGCTGCGGTCATGCTGCCATCTCCTCGCTCATGTCGAATTCGACCATCGCTCCGACGATCTGCTCGAAGTCCATTGTCGGCGCCCAGCCCAACACTGTCCGCGCCTTGGATGCGTCGCCGACCATTCTGGCCGAGTCAGCGGGTCTGAGCATGTCGGGATCTCCGCGCACGTAGTTCTGCCAGTCCCCGATGCCTACTGCCGACATAGCGGCCGCAACGAAGTCGGCCACACTGTGTGCTTGCCCCGTTGCTACGACGAAGTCTTCGCCCTTGCCGTACTCGGCCATCTTGACCAGTGCCGCGACGTAGTCCGGCGCCCAGCCCCAGTCCCGTTCGGCCGACATGCTGCCGAGTTCCAGTGTGCTCTGCGTTCCACGTGCGATCGCAGCGGCAGCCTTGGTGATCTTGCGGGTGACGAAGGTTTCGGGCCGGCGCGGCGATTCGTGGTTGTACAGAATGGCGTTGCTGGCCTCGAGGCCACGTGAACGATACACCTGAACCATTGTGTGGCTGAGGGCCTTCGACGCTCCGTACGGTGACGTCGGCGCGATCGGGGTCTCCTCGTTCTGAAGCGCCACCCCCGAGCCGGCGAAGATCTCTGCACTCGACGCGTTGATCACCATCACCCGCTTTCCCGACGCTTCCTGGTGCGTGTAGCAGGCATCGAGTAGTGAGGCGGCGGACACGCCGTTGACCTTGGTGGTCAGCACCGGATCGCTCCACGACTGCCCGACCGACGAGATGCCTGCGAGGTGGAAGACGTAGTCGGGATCGGTTGCACCCATGAGGGCGGTTGCCGCGCCGGGTTCGCCGAGATCGAAGCTGTGCATGGCGACGTTGTCGACGAGATCCGCCGAACCCGGTTTGGCTACGCCGTGTACCGCCCATCCCAGTTCGACGAGCGCTTCCGACAAATAGCTGCCGTCCTGTCCGGCGACCCCTGTGATGAGGGCCGTCGGCCGCCGACCGGTCACGCGATCTTGACGGCGTGGGGCGACTGCTCCGCCAAGTCGTTGTGCACCATCATCTTCACGAGTTCGTCGAAAGCGACCTTGGGCTTCCACCCCAGCTGTGCCTGGGCCTTTGCCGAGTCGCCGACGAGCAGGTCGACCTCGGCGGGCCTGAAGAATCGGGGGTCGATGCGGACGTACTGCCGCCAGTCCGTGATGTCGACCGCGGCAAACGCGTGGTCGAGCAGTTCGCGGATGGAGTGCGTCTCACCGGTGGAGATGACGTAGTCGTCGGCGACGTCCTGCTGAAGCATCAGGTACATGGCCTCGACGTAGTCGCCGGCGAAGCCCCAGTCGCGTTTGGCGTCGAGGTTGCCGAGTGCAATTTCGCTCTGCATACCGAGCGCTATGCGGGCGACCGACTGGGTGACCTTCCGAGTGACGAATTCGATGCCGCGACGAGGAGACTCGTGGTTGAACAGAATCCCCGAGCTGGCGTGCATGCCGTAGGACTCTCGGTAGTTGATGGTCATGTAGTGCCCGTAGACCTTGGCGACGCCGTACGGCGAACGCGGCCACAGCAGTGTGTCCTCACGCTGCGGGACTTCCTGAACTTTACCGAACATCTCCGAACTCGATGCCTGGTAGAAACGGACCTGCTTGCCCGCAACATCCTGGTACAGGCGCGTCGACTCGAGCATGTTGAGCACTCCGCCGCCGGTGACGTCGGTGGTGAGGCGAGCGTTCTCCCACGAGTAGGCGACGAAGGAGACCGCTCCGAGGTTGTAGACCTCGTCGGGATCTGCGACGGCGAAAGCCCGCATCAGGCTCGAGAGATCGAGGAGGTCGCCGGTGAGAACTTCCACCTGGGGTAGCACACGGTCCAGCATGGGGGCCTTCGGATTGTTCTGTCCGCGAAGCAAACCGAATACCTTGTATCCTTTGCTCAATAGCAGTTCGGCAAGGTAGAGGCCGTCCTGGCCCGTGATTCCGGTGATCAAAGCCCTCTTCGTCATCGCGACAGCTTCCTCTCGATTATGTGTTCGTGGATGTCGGTGACTGCCGAAATCAGTTCTGCTGCAAAGCGTTCTTCACTGAACTGCTCCACATGAGCCGAGATTTTCAGCGGCTCCCAAGTTGTGTGTTCCAGCCGTTCGACGGCCGCGCGTATGGAATCCGGTTCGGGCTCGTCGAAGAAGACTCCCGATACCCCTTCTTCGACGGTGTCGAGGAATCCGCCCCAACGCAGCACTGCGCTGGGTTTTCCGTGATATGCGGCTTCGATGGGGGTGAGCCCATAGTCTTCATAGCTCGCGGCTACCACGGCGTTACACCTGCTGTACAGCCAGGTCATTTGCCCGGAGGTGAGGTCGCTGAGCATGAGAATGTTGTCGGACTGCATCTTTCGTAAGCGCTCCGCTTCGGGTCCGCGCCCGACGACGACGAGCTTGCGTGCGGTACCGGCGAATGCCGCCATGACCTTGTCGACGTTCTTGTAGGGCAACAGACGTGAGATGCACAGATAGAAGCTGTCGCCGTCGAGCCAGGGTTCGGCGTCGGGGACAGCTTCTTCCGGTGCACTCTCGACGGTGAAGGGCGCAGGGAGGACGGTGGAAGAGAATCCGTAGGCGTCCGCGATTCGCTTCTGGACGACCGTGGATATGGCCAGGTACCGGTCGGCGGATTCTGCAGCTCGACGGTCCCACCTGCGCAGCGGAGAAGTAAGTATTTTCAACATGATTCGCTTGGCAAGGCTGCTCGATTCGCCGAGATACATCTCGGATTCGTACAACCATCGGGCAGGTGAATAGCAGTAGACGAGGGTCCGGCCGGACGTTCGGAAGCCGTGTGCCCAGCCACTCGTGCTCGTGAGGACCACGTCGGCGTCGATCGTGATCGACTGCGACGCAAACGGCAGCAGAGGCAAGGCCGCACGATGATTCTTCCGCAAGAATCCGACATGGTTGAGCCGTGACGGACGTACGTCGAGGTCGGCGAACTCCGGAAACGTGGTCGATGGTTCGAAAAGCGTTGTGTATATCGGGCTTTCAGGGAAGGCGCGGGCCATGGCCAACACGACCTTCTCGGCCCCGCCGCGCTGGGTCAGGTAGTCGTGCGCGATCGCGACCCGGATCGGCAGCTGCTCGACGCTCATCCGCGGACCTGGAAGCGCCGCAGGTGTCGAGTCGAACAGCATGGTGGAGCAATGTAGACAGTTTTCATCGTCAACCCGTCGTGTCGAACCGTGCACGAAGTGAACATCGCCCCCTGATGACGGACGTGATTCATCTCAGCGTTGCTGAGTAGATTCATACGATCGAACACCAGCATTGGTGTCGTGATCGTCGTGCGTGTCTTTCATCCCCCGACCGGGATAGGAACTGCAGGCACCGATAGAGGACCGGTGTCATTCGTTCGCTATATGAGTATCCGTTACTCACCGTAATTGGTAGAGGTAAGTGAGGTGGTTCACACTGCATTTCTCACCCGAGAGGCGTATAGAAACTCGTCATTCCTCCAGAATTAACATGGACGAAATAAGGCCTGCGGGTACTGCACTTTGCAGTTTGCGAATTCGCCCCAATAGAAAAATGAAACCGACCAGCATTCAATCCAATAGTGGACCACGTTTCGACAGGTCGAATTCTTGGATAGTCAAGAACGCATGGATGTGCCGCCCATGCCATCTGACCGTATGGATGGACCATTCAAGCGGTGTGGGGCCGAGCGGTGTGAGGCCGAGCGGTGTGGGGCCGAGCGGTGGGGTGCTACCGAGTCACCGTGGTCCCGGCACCCGGGGTCCACGTGATCGATCCGTACTGGAACTGAACCCGCACACCCCCGCCTGCGATGGGAACTTCGTCCGAGGTCGCTGGGCCGAGGGTGGGATCCCAGGCGGCGACGATTCCGCCACCGATGAGCCTGGTACCGCCGATGTCGGTGGAGAAGACGCGCAGGCCGTAGGGGCTGTTGAAGTCCTGGTAGGTACCGTTGAATCCCGTGGTGGGGAGGAACCCGGTGTAGCGGACGGCTTCTGCGACCGCGCGGGGCGAGGCGATGAACCCGTTGGGCATCTCGAAGACCACGGCGTTCTCACGAATCTGGGCCCAGGTCCCGCTGATCGTGAAGACCGGTGTCAACGCTGCTCCGAGAGTGGTGGGGACGGACTGGAACCGGGTGTATTCGGCGGATCTGGGGAAGCCTCCGCTGAGTTGGGACATCACACCCCACAGGGACGGTTTCCCGGTCCAGTCGGTGTTCATCAGCCCGAAGGTCATCTCAGGGTCACTGCTACCGGTCTGCTGGTCGCGGAGCTGATAGAGGTAGATCGGGCCTGTATAGGGCAGCTCTCGCCACTTGGTGATGAAGTGGGTGATCATGTCGTTCTGCACGGATTCCGATACGACCGCGGTCGGTACACCGTATTCAGTCGCCCAGATCTTCTTGGCGCCGTCACCGTTGGCGACCATCGCAGCGCGGATGTCCATGACCTGGCGCGCCGGTGAATGATCGAGGTAGACGCCCTCGGCGAACTTCACCGTGTACTGGTACGGGTGGTAGGAAAACGCATCGAAATACCCTGCCGCGCCAGCGGCATACATCTGGTTGGTGAACGTGACGGGGTTGGTCATGCCTGGGGCGTCCTCGACAGCTCCGAGTGATCCGCCGAGGACCGTCGCCTGCTTGTCAGCTGCCTTGATCGCGGGGTAGGCGGCCTTCAGGAGCTGGGTGTAGCCGGCGGCGTCGGGTGTCGGGCCGTAGAACATGGCGCCGTTCGGTTCGTTCCAGATCTCGTACGCGCGGATCTTGCCCTTGTATCGAGCGGCGACCTTGCCCGCGAACTGGCCGTACGCCGCAGGTGAGGCGGGCCGAGTGTTGAGGGGCTGACCCACGGGCGATGTCGCCCACGGAGGCGTGTACGCGATGATGCCGAGGATGGAGATGCCCTTCGCGTGGACGGCGTTCACGACGCGGTCGACCGCGCCCCATTGGAGTTGATTCTGCGTGTACTCGATGTTCGACCAGGGGATCGACAACCGGATAGAGCCGATTCCCGCCGCGGAGAGCATGTACAACGTCGTGTTCAGGTCGGCGTCGCTGGCCCACAGCAACCCTCCGTTGTCGGATACGCCGACCGAGTTCGCGATCGTCTGGGCCTGGGACACAGGTGGGCCCAGCGGGCTGTCGGGCGCTGCGACGAGTGACGGTCCGGACCAGAGAAGCCCAGAGCTGAGAAGAACAACGGATGCAGCCGAGAGGAGCGAGCGAATTCGTGTCCTGGTCATGAGGCGAAGTTCTCTCCGGGATGGGCTCGTCAGAAGGGGCTGATGTGAGCCGAATCTCGAAATCATTGCATCAAGATCGAACTTTTGTACAAACGGAACGAACCATCACAAACGGTACGAAACTGCAGGTCAGGCACTATTACAGTATTCAGGCGGAAAGCTGAAATTGGTGTAGCTTCGCCGTCTCGACGAAGGTTATCGGTGGCCTTTTCCCACGCGTGGACGAGAAAAACGATCAGTACGGAAAAGGCCATCGTGGACGCCGGAATGGTGACTACCGGGAAATCCAATTGCAAGGCGACGATCGAGAATCCGATGAATCCGCCACCGATGAACCCGTACTCCCAGTGCTGTGAGCGGAGGCAGCGGTACCCGAGGACAGCGCCGACGACGATGATTGCCAGGAAGGCCAATCCGGTGAAGATTCCCCCTCGGTACACCGACAGCAAGGGGGAGTTGGCGACGTAGTTGACGTCGAACGCGGTACTGGGATCCTTGAACTCCTCTCGCCCCCATCCGAGTCCGAACAGCCAGTGCCCAGCCATGTGACCTGGGAAATCGACGAGTGCGTCACCGCGGGCCGAGGATCCGGCGTCACCGCTACCGAACGAGGAGAACACCCGATTTCTGATGGTGGGGACGGCAAGGGCACCGAGAAAGGCGAGACCGAATCCGCCGATGATCGCCGCGCGTTCCCTCGTTCTGAGGTTCTGGAACAGCAGCATCAGTACGACGCCGAAGACCACGGAGAACAGTGCCGCACGGGAGAGGGTCAGCACGATGGATCCGAACAGCAGCAGTGCGAGGGCGACTCGCAACCTGCCACGGATGAGCAACACGCACAGCATGAGTGCGACGAACAGGCCGATACCAGCAGCGTTGGGGTCGATGTACGTCCCGGCCAGGCGCACCGTGGCGACGCCGTCGGTGTAGACGAAGCGGGTGCTCTCCTCTTCTGTTCCGTAACCGAACGGAGAGAGATAGCCGATCAGCCTGCCGGTGGGATCCGCCACGAAGATGACGACTGCAAAAGCGGCGGCCGCCGACGCCGCATAGACGTAGATCCGTCCGAACAGCTCCAATTCCTCGCGCGGAAGTCTCAGGAGTGCCACTACGACGAGCGTCGATACCAGCCACTTGCCGAATTCTGCATAGTCGACGAGTGCGCTGCCCGTCGCGAATACGGACAACGCCGAGGTGACGACGAGGGCAATGACGGCACCTTCGCCGACTGTGATGCGACTCACCGCTGTGCGATGAAGCACCGAAGCCATGATGACGGCGCCCCCCAAAGTGAACACCAGGGGCGCGTGCACTCCTGGAACGTAGCCGAACGGCAATGCGCCCAAGGAGAATGCAAGAGCACGAGTCAAATACTGTGGATGACGAAGTCCGATGTAGGCTCCGACCGTCAATACGACGAGTGCGGCAGCGACCAGTTTTGCGGGTGTTCCGCCGAGAATCATCAGGAATGTAACGAAAGTCGGAACGACGACGATAGCGGCCACGTCGACTCGTTTCGAGATGCTCATAGGCATTGATGTTGTCACGCTTTCACATCACTGCAACTTCTAAGTAATGCTGGATTGGTGCCGGGACCCTATTGTTTCTGGCGGGGCGGGTAATTTTCGATTGGAGCAATCGTGGAGATTCGAGAGTACGGACGGATTCTCCGTGCCGGTTGGTGGATCGTCGCGATCGTGACTGTTCTCGGCGTCGTGGCGGGCCTGGTGTATTCGTTGATCTCGACGCCGCAGTATCAGGCGTGCGCACGGTTGTTCGTCACCACCGAGGGTGGCAGCTCCGTGGGTGAGGCGTACCAGAACAATCTCTTCTCGCAGGAGCGGGTCACGTCCTACGCAGGATTGGCGACGAGCACCCAGGTCGCTCAGCGTGCTGTCACTCAGCTTCAGTTACCGCTGTCCGCGAACGAGTTGCGCGACAAAGTAACTGCGGCACCCATCGAGAAGACGGTTCTCCTCGATCTGTGCAGCACCGATGCCGACCCCGAGGTCGCGCGAGCGCTGACCAACGCGGTCGCCGGTCAGCTCACTCAGCTGGTGCAGGAGCTCGAGACGTCACAGCGTGGAGGTAGCCCGGCCGCTGGCGCCACTATCGTCGATCAAGCGGATGTGCCGAGTAGTCCGCTCGGAGCCGGGCTGGTGTCCCTGCTCGGACTCGGCGCAGTGATCGGATGTCTACTCGGCCTCGTTCTCGCCCTTGCACGCGGACTGCTCGATCGCTCGGTTCGGGATCGTCCACGCGCGGAGGAGATTTCCGGCAAGGCAGTGCTCGGGGGACTTCCCGTCGACGGTGACCGTCCGAAGACTCCGGTGGCGTCGATGGCCACGATGGGCGAGCCGCTCCGCACTCTTCGCACCAACATTCGCTTTCTCGGCGGTGGATCTCCACCTCGGGTCATCACGATCACGAGCCCGGTGGACGGGGAAGGCCGGACGTCCACGGCGATCGACCTCGCTTCCGTGGTGGCCGAAGCCGGCCACAAGGTTCTACTCATCGACGGTGACATCCGAACCTCGACGCTGGCCGATCGGCTCGGCATCGATCAGACGCGCGGCTTCAGCACGGTGCTGTCGGGTGAACATCGGGTCGAGGACGCAATTCAAACCGACGTCGTCGACGGTGTGAATGTGCTGCCTGCCGGTCCGATCCCCCCGAACCCGAGCGAGCTGCTCGGTTCCGACCGTGCGCATGTGCTGCTCGAGTCCCTACGCGGGCAGTATCGCTATATCATCGTCGACACTCCTCCACTGCTCGAGGTCTCCGATGGCGCCATCCTCACTGCGCTGTCCGACGGCAGCCTCGTGTTGGCCCGGATCGGCCGGACCACCCGCGAACAACTGAGAAAGGCCATCACCACCCTCGACGGGGTCGGCGGCAAGGTCCTCGGTGTCGTCACCACGTTCGAGCCACCTCGACGCGCGCGACGAGATACGTCGGTGCCGGCAGCGACGCCGAAGACCGAGGTCGAGGGCCGCGAGTCCTCGGCGTCGTCCGTCAGCCGAGGCTAGCAGCATGGTTCACGCACGGGTAGTGCGAGCAGGCGTACTGCTCTCGGCCATGGCGCTGCTCGTTTCCTGCTCGCAGGATCAGGTGCTGGTGCTCTCGCCTGATACTCCGACGACTCCTATCACTGCGACCGTTCCTGCACCGCAACCGGATCCGCCGCCCATCGTGGGTGGGGCAGTCCCCGGGGCGCTCATCTCGTACACGCCGATGGACGACATCGCGGTCGACATAACCGAACTTGGTGCACGGGCGACGCGCGTGGTCTATCGGTCCACGTCGGGAACTGACGGTAACCCGACCGAAGTCTCGGGCACCGTCGTGATCCCCGGCGGCACAGCGCCGGACGGCGGGTGGCCGATCGTCTCGTTCGGGCACGGAACAACAGGTGTGTTGAGAAACTGCGGCCCCTCGGAGTACGTCAACCTGCTCGGGAGTGCGCCGATCGTGGCTGCCCTCGTTCTCAACGGATATGCCGTCACGATGACCGACTATCAGGGCCTCGGGCTCGACGGGAGCTATCACCCGTATCTGGACTCGAAAACGTTCGGATACAACATGATCGATGCAGTCCGCGCGGCAAGGAACCTGGTCCCGAGTCTCAGTAGTCGATGGGCGGCGTACGGAGTGTCGCTCGGCGGCATGGCAGCCTGGGCCGCCAGTGATCGGAACGCCGAGTACGGCGGTGGTCTCGAACTGGTGGGAACTGCTGCGATCGTTCCGGTTTCGGACATGGCCGGTCTCGCGGATTCCGCGGCGGCAGGCACACTCACGCGCGCACAGTACCCACTGCTGATGTATGCGCTGAACGGTCTGGCCATCACGCACCCCGAGATGAATCTGGACGACTACCGTTCGGGTTTGGCTCGCGAGCGGTGGGACGACTTCATGCAATGCGTGCCCCCCGGCTCCGATGCGGTCCCCGGACTCGTTGCGGGCCTTGAGGCGTCGGATCTCCGCCCGGTCAGCCAGGAGGCAACGGACCGGTTGCGTGGGTGGCTGACGGACATGGCTCTGCCGCAGCAGACGTCGAACTCGCCCCTACTGGTCATGTACGGGTCCGAGGACGATCTGATCCTGCAAGCGTGGACGGAGAAAGCGCTGGCACGTGCATGTGAGTCCGGCACCGTCGTGGAATACGAGTTGCACAGCGGCGAAGGTCATGGAGACCTCGACAGCAGCAGGTCGCTGCCGTGGGTGAAAGCCCGTTTCGCGGGGCAGCGCGTCGTGGACACGTGCGAGCAGAGCGAATGAGCTCCCCGCCGGTGTCGACCGGGGCGCCCAGTCTCGCTGACTACGGTCGGATGCTCGTCCGTGGGTGGGCACTGATCCTCGCCGCTACCGTGTTGTCCGTCGGCGCGGCTTGGCTGGCAGAATCTCTTGTGGCACCGACCTACACCGCTGCGTCGAAAGTTCTTCTCACGGCGCCAGGGCCGTCGTCTCCTCGAGCAGCGATGGATGGCAACCGCAGCTCGCTGGTCCGGGTGGAAAGCTATGTCGGGCTCGCGGCGAGTGAGCAGGTTCTGCGCCGGGTCATCGTCGACCTCGACCTCGATGTCACTCCCGCGGAGCTCGCGTCCAACCTGCTCGTGATCCCGACGCCTGGCTCCGCGCTCATCGATATCAACGCAACCTCCGATGATGCTGGGACCGCGCGAGATGTGGCCAATTCTGTTGCGCTGAACCTGATCGAGCTTGTCGAGGAGATCGACCTCGGTGCTGACGGACCGGTCTCGGAAGTGGTGCTGATCGATGCCGCGTCGTTTCCGTCTGCCTCCGGGACGCTGTCGTCGAATCTGCTTCTCGGCGGTGTGATGGGCTTCGTCGTGAGCGCGGTGCTTGTGGTCGGATCAGGAGTTCGTCGCGACACCATTTCGTCGAGATCACAGATCGAGAACATAGCGCGAGAGCGCATCGGCTTCACAGGGGGAGTGGCTAGGTGAGAAGACTCGGTGGTATCGCCGTGATGTCGATCGCGCTGCTCGTAGCCGGATGCGGCAGTGAGGGCGTGAGTGTGGATCCAAGCTCCGTTGCATTCGGCGGGACGATCGAGGCGGATTACGCCGACGACGGTCCGGGCAGCCTGAAGAGTGCGGAGGAGCTACTCACCATCGATCGGCGGATCAGCGCGATTTCATCGGTGGCAGCCCGGGTGGTCTACGCGTCGACATCGGGTGTCGATGGTTCCCCCACCGAGGTGTCGGGAACGGTATTCGCGCCGCAAGGCGTTGCCCCCGACGGGGGTTGGCCGGTGATCGCGTACGGGCACGGCACCACCGGAGTACTGCCGGACTGTGGCCCATCGACCGATCCGGGGTTGCTCGGTAGTTCTCCGATCGTGACGGCGCTCGTCCGCTCGGGCTACGTCGTCACGGTCTCCGACTATCAGGGTCTCGGCATGGAGGGCACGTACCATCCCTATCTGGATGCGCGGACCGCAGGAAACAATCTCATCGATTCGGTACGCGCCGCTCAGAAGCTGATTCCCGACACGTCCGACCGGTGGGCGTCGTTCGGCGGCTCTCAGGGCGGCCAGGCAGCCTGGGCTGCAAACGAACTCGCGAACTCGTATGGAGCCGGCCTGGAAATGCTCGGCTCGGTCAGCCTGGTACCCGCGGCAGACATCACCGGACTTGCGCGGGCGGCTGCGGAGGGAACGTTGACCGCCGATCAGAAGCCACTGTTGCAATGGGTGCTCGTGGGGTTGTCTCGGTCCTACCCCGACATGGATCTCGACGACTACCGCCGCGGCATCGTGAAAGAACGGTGGGACGAATTGTCGGCCTGTGGAGGCGTTTTGGCGGCCGACCGCACGGCAGTCGCCGCGCAGATCGGCGACGACGACCTGAAGCCCTCGACGCCGGAAGCCGAGCGTGTGCTCGAAGGCTATCTACGGGAGATGAGTCTGCCGCAGGCGAACGCAGCTGCACCGATGCTGGTGTTGTACGGCGGCAAGGACACGCTCGTGTCGCAGGAATGGACGGACGGTGCCATAGCGGCCGGCTGTGCGCGCGGCGATTCCATTCAGCCGATCCTCCAGCCGGAGGCCGGCCACGCAGACATCGATGGAGCTGCTGCGTTCGCATGGTTGAGTGACCGGTTCGCTGGGGAGCCGGCCCTCGACTATTGCCCCGTGCTCGACGAACCCTGAGAAACAAAGGCGCAGCCATGACAGCAACTCCTGATAGCACTGCTGCTGCACATCCGAACACGACCGCTGCTGCAGAGCCGCAACCGGCTAGAAGGCCGGCGCGGATTCTGGGCCTCGACGGACCACGCGGCGTCGCGTGCCTGTGCGTACTCGCGGTCCACGTCGGCGGACACAACAGCCCTGCGACGGTGTCGACCTACAAGCTCGGGCTGCTCGGTCAAGGGCTCATCTTCTTCTTCGCCCTGTCCGGCTTCCTCATCTTTCTTCCGATGGTCCGACGGTTGTTCGCCGGTAAGCCGATGCCGGACAACAGAAGCTACGCCGTTCACCGGATCCTGCGAGTGTTCCCGGCGTACATCGTGATCTTCCTGTTCGCGAACTTCGTGATGCGGGCAGTGTTTCTGGAGAACGCAGCGGCATCGGAGGAGCACTTCACCGATGCGGGACTAGGGATGATCACCGATCCCGTGACACTGCTGGGCAATCTCACGCTTGTGCATTCGTACATCCCGTCGATGCTGCAGACCGGAATCAACCCGTCGTGGTCGCTGACGCTGGAACTCATGTTCTACATCGCGCTACCTCTGTTCGCGAGCATCGCTTTCGCTCTCCAACGCCGGACGAACCTCAGCGCGCCGGTTCTTGCGCTGATTCCTGTGGTCGCGTTGTTCGCCATCGGCGTGGTCGGAAAGCTGTACACGGCCAGCCGCGTCGGCCCGTCGGGCGTCACCGATCCGATGCTGTTGGATTGGGGCCCCAACGAGGTTGCGGTGCTGAGCCGTAGCTTCTTCTCGCTCGCCGACAACTTCACGTTCGGAATGCTTGCAGCAGTCATCTTCGTCGCCGTGGATAGCGGGCTTCTGAAGGGCTGGGTCAGTACGCGGATGCGGTGGTGGACCGGGCTGGCCATGCTTCCGGTTGCGGCGGTCTCGCTGAAGTTGATCGACGACAACTCTCGGTGGCAGTCCACGTTCGTTTCTCTTGGATCTGCGCTGCTCATCCTGTTCATCATCGCTCCGCTTGCGCGCGGGCAGAATTCGAAGGTCGCGCAGTGGGCCGACTGGGCGCCACTGGCCTATGTCGGCACGATCTCGTTGAGCGTCTACCTGTGGCACTTCCCGGTGCTGATCATGGTGGGTCGTTTCGGTTGGATGCAGGGTGACAGCCCGGTGGGCATGCTGTGTAACTTCCTCGTCGTGGGTGCCGTGAGTGTCGTCTTCGGAACCGTCACGTACCGGCTCGTCGAAAAGCCTGCCCTGATGGTGGCGCGCAAGTACAAGTCCGGCAAATAGTGCTGCGGCTCGGTCGGTTCGTCGTGCGAGCAGGTGCGGCTCGGCGTTGGGCGTCGATCGTGTTGGTGTTCGCGGTGGCGACCGGCTGTGCCTCGGCGGTACCGGCGTTGGTTTCGGTACCTGCTCTGGTGGAGGGCGTTGCTCGGCCAGTGCCTGCCGAATCGCTGACCGTCGCTGATCGGGGTGTGGGCCCGGGGTCGGTGATCAGCGCCGAGACCATGCCGAATCTTCCCTGGACGGTGACGCGAACGGGCCTGAATGCAGTCCGCGTCGTATACCGGTCGACGCGGAGTGGTGACGGGGCCGAGACCGAGGTGTCGGGCAGTGTGTTCACCCCTGCGGGCGAAGCCCCCGAGGGTGGTTGGCCGGTGATTTCGTTCGGTCACGGCACGACCGGAATCGAATCAGCCTGTGCGCCTTCTGTTCGCCGAGATCTGATGGGATTGTCGGCCCTCGCCGCCGGCTACACGCAGGCAGGGTATGCCGTGGCGATCACCGACTACCAAGGCCTCGGGCATACTGAGGTGCATCCGTATCTGGACAACCAGACAGCAGGCTACAACATGATCGACGCCGTCCGCGCTCTGCAGCACGTACTCCCCGGGGTGTCGTCTCGTTGGGCAGCATTCGGCGGATCTCAAGGCGGGGGCGCCGCATGGGCGGCGAACGAGCTCGCCGCGTCGTATGCTCCGGAGCTCGATCTCGTGGGATCGGCTAGCTTGACTCCGAGTGCGAACATGGTCGGTCTGGTGGACAAAGCTCAGGACGGCGCCTTGACAGCGGACCAAGCACCGCTGATGCAATGGCTGCTCGAGTCCCTTGCACGCGTGCACCCGGATTTAGATCTCGACGACTACCGCCGCGGTTCGGTAGCTCAGGACTGGGATGCGTTGACGGGCTGCACCCAGGACAAGGCGGCCGCGCGCACCGAGGCGGCAGCGAGGATCGGCACCTACGATTTCGCGCCTGCGAGCGAGGATTCCGCGGATCGATTGCGAAATCTACTGTCGCGCATGTCAGTTCCACAGTCGCAGGCGTCGGCACCGATGCTGGTGGTGTACGGAGACGCCGATACGTACATCGACGTCCAGTGGACCGATGCCGCGCTCGTGGAGGCGTGCGCCCGCGGCGGTGTCGTCACGATCGATCGACAACAGGGCAAAGGTCATGGCGACGTCGATGGTGACGCAGTCAACCAGTGGATAGGTGAGCGGTTCGCAGGCGATCCCGTCGCGAACGACTGCAGCTGAAGGGGTGGGACTGTGGGACTGCGCAAGAACGTGGAAGTGCGAGCGAAAGATGTCATCAAGCGGCGGTTGGGAACCGGCGTTCCGGTAGTCCCGTTCGAGGATCCCTATCTGGTCGTCGCGGTGCTCGGGCAGTCCAATGCTCACGGGGCCGGTGTCGGTATCGATCGTGAGGGTCTCGATGCGCCTCATCCGCGGGTGCATCAGTGGGCGGCGTCGGGCCGATCGAAGGACACCATAGTCGCGGGCTGCGATCCGCTGTTTCACGAGGTTCCCTCGAAGGCAGTGGGTTTCGCACCAGCGTTCGCGCGGAAGCTCGCCGATTCTAGCGGGAGACCGGTGTTGTTGGTCCCGTACGCGCGCGGGGATTCGGCATTCGCTCGGGTCGGAGGCGTCTCCTGGGATCCGGCCGACCGCGGAGCACGGCTCAATCTGTTCTGGAATGGCATGGAGCGCATCAGTTCTGCGCTCGCTACGCAGCAGGGAAGCGAGCTCGTAGCAGTCCTGTGGCATCAAGGGGAAAGTGACGTCCCCTTGACCTCGGGTCCTGTGTACGCGGAGAAGTTGGACAATGTAATCGATACTGTGCGTGAAGAGTTCGGCGATGTTCCATTCGTCATCGGCCAGATGGTGCCCGACGAGATCGAGTCGGGTCATCCCGACTACCCGGTGATCGATGCAGTGCACCGCGATACACCGCGCCGTCGCACCGGGGTCGTGTTCGTCGAAGGGCCGAAGGGAATGTACAACAGCGAAACGGAGAAGATACACTACAACGCAGCTGGTCAGCGGGAGTTGGGCGCGCGGATGTGGAGAGCCTATGCGGCTGCGTCACCCGTGCGTGGGGAGTAGCAGAGGGCGGTATTCGGGCGTGAATGGGAGGCTAGTGGATCTGCGGCAGGTCGAGCCGGACAGCGCGGTGGCGTCGGACATCGTCTTGGCTTACATGTTCGATATCGTCTCGCGGTGGCACGGGAGACCCGCAGCGCCGTTCGAGGTCGAATGTGCACTCGTAGAGGAACCAATCGACGATCTTCGTCCTCCTCACGGTTGCCTCGTGGTCGCGTTCGAGGAGGACGCTCCTGTCGGTGTCGGTGGTCTTCGATTCGTCGATAACGGAATAGCTGAGATGACAAAGGTTTTCACCGTGCCTGGACGCCGAGGCGGCGGCATCGGCGCAGCGGTGTTGCATCATCTGGAGACGGTTGCGCGCGAGCACGGGTGCTCGACGGTTCGGCTGGACACGCGATCGGACCTGACCGAGGCGTGCCGATTGTATGAGCGAAGTGGATTTGTGCGGGTCGAACCGTTCAACGATTGTCGCTATTCGGATCGCTGGTACGAGCGGGAGCTTTGTACTCGCTAGCTGACGTCGGAAGTACTCGCGTCGAACAATTCTCGCGCCTGTGCGATCGCTCCCCGGTGCTGCTCGGTCCACGTGACGAGCGATTGAATAGTGCTCAGAAGCGTCGTGCCGAGTGGTGAAAGTTTGTACTCGACGCGGGGAGGGATCTCCGGGTACATGCGTCGCTGGACCACACCGTCGCGTTCCAGATTGCGCAGGGTGACAGTCAGCATCCGTGTGCTGATCCCGTCTATCTCGCGGCGGAGTTCGCCGAAGCGCAGCGTGCGCTCGTCCAGCAGAGCGATGACGAGAAGTGACCACTTGTCGGCGATGCGGTCCAGAATCTGGCGGACCTCGCAGTCCTCACGGCTGTCCCATTGATACGCGTCACGGCCGCCATGGCAGCAATCGGCTGTGACCTGGTCGGTTCCTTGGAGGTAATCGACTGACTTCGAAGTGCCTTCTTGCGCCATTTGTCCATGATGGCCCACGCTCAGGTCGGTTACAAGAAGTAACCGAGAACTCTTTCTTCAGGGGGTGGGTTGTGACCGAACCGAAAGTCGAACTCGAGCGAACCGGACGCGCATGGGCTGTGTTGGCGGTGGTGACGGGTGCCCTGTTCCTCGAAGGTATCGACATCGCGATGCTGAACGTGGCTGTTCCCAGCATTGCTGCAGATATCGGACTGTCCACCGGATCTGCGCACTGGGTGATCAGCGCCTACGTGCTGGCATACGCAGGCTTCATGATCCTGGGTGGGCGCGTCGCCGACGTACTAGGGCGTCGACGGGTATTCCTGGCTGCATTGACGGTGTTCATCGGGTTCTCCGTGCTGGGTGGGCTCGCGCAGGAATCGTCGGTGCTGATTGCGGCTCGGTTCATCACCGGGGCCACCGCAGGCTTCATGACGCCTGCGGGGTTCAGTCTGCTGACGACATCGTTTTCCGAAGGGGCACTTCGCAACAAGGCTCTGGCAATCTATGGCGCGGTCGGTGCATCTGGGTTTCTGCTCGGAGTGGTGGCCGGTGGCGTGCTCACGTCGTGGGGTTGGCGGACCGTGTTCTTCGCGCCTGCCGTTCTGGGATCGATTTTCCTGATCGCAGGAGCGGTCTTCATACCTCGGGAGGAGATCGATCGCATTCGCGGCAGATTCGACGTCGGAGGTGCCGCTCTTCTCACCGCAGCAATGGTGTCGCTCGTGTACGGCATCGTTTCGCTAGGTGAATCTGTCTCCAATGCAGCAGGTTTGGGTTCGATCGTCCTTGCGATCGCACTGCTCGGTGCCTTTCTTCTCGTCGAGCGCCGGGTAGCCGACCCGCTGATTCCCTCCGGCGTCGTGACTTCGGGATTGCTGCCGTGGGTGACCTCGGTCGGGTTGCTGTTCATCGGCGCGTTCTTCGCATGGCAGTTCGTATTGACCTTGTATCTGCAGGAGTTGCTGGGCTGGAGTCCGTTGCACACGGGCCTCGCATTCGCAGCCATGGGGATCGAGGTGGTGATTGCGCCCGTCCTGACGCCGCGCTTGGTCGAACGGTTCGGCAATATCGCGGTGATGATCACAGGTCTCGTTGCCGTCGCCGTCGGATTTCTGTTGTCACTGCGCTTGGATGCAACGTCGGGGTTTGCAGACCTTCTGCCCTCGCTCTTGCTACTCGGTGTGGCCTTCGCGTTCATCTACGGTCCGTTGACGTCCGCGTCCGTCGAAGGCGTGGAGGAGTCGATGCACGGCGTTGCGGGCGGGATCGTCTATACCGGCTTCCAATTCGGTGCGGCATTGGGCATTTCACTGGCCACCATGGTGCTTGTGGCCGGTGGCCACAGCACTCCAGGAATCGACGACTACCGTCGGGCGCTGATCGTTCCAGCAGTGGCAGCTGGGTCGGCACTCTTGGTTGGGGTGTTCACCATGCTGCGCCACCGGGCGAGGAAATCGGTAGCAGGCGCGGGGGAGTGCACACTAGCGTGTCCCGTGTGACGCCTCGACTGCGCATTCTCGTGACGGGAAGTTCCGGCCATCTAGGCGAGGCGCTGGTTCGCGTACTCGGGTCGCGCGGCCACCATGTTGTCGGGTTGGACATCGTGGCGTCGCCGTCCACCACGCACGTCGCGTCGATTGCCGACCGCGCGGCGGTTCGTGATGCGGTGGACGGCGTCGACGCTGTTCTGCACACCGCGACGTTGCACAAACCGCACGTCGGCAGTCACTCGAAGCAGGATTTCATCGACGTCAACGTATCCGGGACGCTGGCGGTGCTGGAGGAATCGGTCAGGGCAGGTGTCGGACGGTTCGTGTTCACGAGCTCTACGACGACGTTCGGCCGGGCGATGACGCCTCCCGCCGGTGCGCCCGCGTCGTGGATCACCGAGGACGTCGTCCCTGTTCCGCGAAATATATACGGGGCGACCAAGACGGCAGCGGAGGACCTGTGTCGGCTGTTCGCGCAGGATCACGGGCTCCCGGTTGTCGTGCTGCGGACCTCGCGGTTCTTCCCGGAATCGGACGACAGACCGGATGTTCGACAGGCCTACCCGGACACGAATCTGAAGACGAACGAGTTGCTCTATAGGAGGGTCGATATCGCCGACGCCGTCGATGCTCACGAACGTGCACTGGCGTCTGCCCAGCGAATCGGATTCGGCCGGTACATCATCAGTGCCACAACGCCGTTCCAGGAATCGGATCGCGCCGAACTGAGGGTCGACGCACCCGCTGTGGTGCGGCGACTCTTCCCTCGGTACGCACAGATCTACGACGATCTGGGGTGGCAGATGTTCCCGAGTCTGGACCGGATCTATCTCAACACCGCTGCCCGTCGGGATCTAGGGTGGCAGCCCGTTCATGACTTCGCCTCGGCCCTCACGCGGCTCGAACGAGGGGAGTCGCCGTTCAGCCCGCTCACGTCGCTCATCGGGGCAAAGGGGTATCACGACACGCCGACGGGTCCGTACACCCGATGACGCAGACCCCTGTAGTTGGTGATCACGACCAGCTGTAGCTGAAGGGGCCGCGATGGCCGAACCACACCGTCCTTTGCCGGTCCCGATCGCCAGGTTGTCTGGATGTCAAGCAACCAGAGCGT
>NZ_LVCV01000189.1 GCF_001647195.1 Rhodococcus sp. EPR-157
CTGGTTCAGCAGTTGGTTCCCGACACGCGAGTGTTCGACGCAGAAAAGGTCGGGGAGACACTGATGGACATCAAGCCCGGATTGCCGGCGACAGACAATTTTCAGCATTGGCCACCGTGGCGACCGTTGGTGGTCGAGACGGCTCGTCGGATTCTCGACTACACGGGCGGTGTGCTGGTGATGCCGATGACTGTTCTGACCGAGGCGTACTGGGACGAGATCAGCGGTGGCCTTGCCGAACATGGGATTCCCTTGAAGCACTTCGTGTTGCACGCCGATGAGGCCAGTTTGCGTCGGCGGATCATGGAGGACGAGGTCATGGGGCCTTCGTCTTTTCGGCTGAGCCATCTGCAGACGTATGTCGATGCCGCCGGGACGTGGCTGCACGCAGCCGGTGAAGTAGTCGACACTTCCGGCATCAGTGCGTCCGAGACAGCTCGTCGTGTCGTCGATGCACTCGGTGGAGCGTAAACTCGGCGACAGCGGATGTCATCGCAGCCATACTTACCGACGTGACAACGGTCGAGATTGTCGTCGCCCACGAAGAGCGTGCGACTCTACGTGTCGGCGGGGTGTTCTTGAAGGTCGACGCCGACCAGTCGAACACCGACATCGAGGTCGACGCTATGCGCCGGGCACCCGTCCCGACTGCGAAGATCCTGTGGCGCACGCCGCCGGTGCTTGCGCTCGCTGCACTTCCGGGTACTGCGCTTGCCCGTCTCGGTGAACCGTCCACAGCCTCGTCGGCGGCGTGGGCTGCTGCTGGACATGCGATACGGAAGCTGCACGACGCGCCGTTGCCGCCGTGGCGAGGCCGCAGCCTCGATGAGCTTTCCAGCGAACTCGACCGCGAATGCGCGTGGCTGAACAGGAGCGGGGTTGTCCCAACCGGCGTTGTCTCGTACAACCGCCGGATCGCCGAAGGTGCACTGAGACAGTGGACGCCGGTGTTCACACACGGTGACCTCCAAGCTTCGCATGTGTTCGTCTCCGGCGACGAGGTCACTGGCATTCTCGACTGGTCCGAGGCGGCATCGGGCGATTCCCTCTACGATCTCGCCACTGTGACACTGGGGCATCCAGAACATCTCGGCGATGTCATCGCAGGCTATGGAACAGATGTCGACCGCGAGGTCATCCGCGCATGGTGGTCGCTGCGTAGTTTGAGATGTGTCCGTTGGTTGGTCGAGCACGGTTTCGATCCGACCGCGCCAGGCTGCGAAGTGGATGTACTGATGAGACAGGCCAATCGGGGCTAGCAATTGTGGTCGGTCGATTGCTGACGGACAGGTCGAAGGGCCGACCATCGTCTGTGGCCGGCCCGTCGAGAACGAAAATGGCGGGTAACGCTCGTGCAGTTCAGTCCACCGGGGAGACGCGGATGAGGTTGCCGTCTGGGTCGGTGATCACGAACGTGCGGCCGAATACAGCGTCGTGCGGCTCCTGTACGACATGAACTCCCTTCGCGACCCAACTAGAGAAGATCTCGTCGACGGCTGAAGGCGGCCCGGGCACCATCAGCCCGACCTCGCACGTGCGAGGGGTGCTCGGGATCGCGTGCTCGCCGCCGCCTGTCCACAGCGCGAACAGGACACCCCGGGCAACCTCGAAAGCTACGTAGTGGGGGCTGGTGAAGGTCGGTTGGATCTCGAACAGGTCGCTGTAGAAGGCCGTAGCGGACTCGGCGTCGCGGACGTAGATCAGGAAGAGATTGGGTGCGGGCATAGAGCGCTCCTCAGGTCGTTGGACTGTCGGTACGGCTCCAGTTGATCTTCTAATCGCGACAGAACCTGTCACCTTTTCTGCGAACATTGGTCAATATGAAAGCTTCGAGACTGTTGGACCTCTTGCTGCTCCTACAGACCCGTCAGCGAATCACCACCACTGAGCTCGCCGAGCGTCTCGAGGTGTCTCGGCGGACGGTGTTGCGGGATGTCGAGGCGCTCTCGACAGCGGGTGTGCCTGTCTATGCCGAACGCGGGCGGAACGGCGGGATTGTCCTGCTCCCCGGTGCGCGGCTCAACGCATCGCATCTGGAACCGCCAGAGCTGGAGGCCCTCTCCGTGGCTGGTTTGGACAGCGCCCATCTCGAGCGCATGGGCCTGTCTGCAGTGTGGGAAACGGCCGCACGCAAGATCGCCGCCCGCCAGGCCGCAGCACCTGAGTCTCCGGGCCTGCTGCGTCTGGCGGACTTGGTACTGGTGGACAGCAACGCGTGGCTCGCTTACTCGGGGGCATCGGTGGACGTATCCGCTCTAGCCGCGGCCATGCGACACCGACGCCGCCTGCGAATCACGTACCGGCGCAGCGCCGAGAAGCAAGCCTCGACGCGAGTGGTCGACCCGTACGGGCTCGTGGCGAAATCAGGCCGCTGGTACCTGATCGCGGACGACCAGGGGGCCGGTCGGCTATTCGCTCTGGAACGACTTGCGGCCTTCGAACAACTCGACGCGCCAGCTGTTCTCCGACCAGATGAGACCCTCCGCACCAGGTGGGCTACGTTGAAGGAACGCACCGAGAGTCCAGGTGGCGTACGCGTGACCGTCCGCCTGCGAGAAAATGGCGTCGACCTGGCACGGCGCATTCTCGGCGCCCGCATCCACGAGGTCTCCAATCCGGAAAACGGCTGGTGCACCGTCGTCGTCCGCTACCCCGAAATCGAGGCAGTGCGTCAGCTCCTCCAGTTCGGCGACCATATCGAGATACTCACTCCAGAGTCAGCCCGCAAACGCATCAGCCAGCTTGCCAAGGACCTGGCTGAAAGACACTCGACCCCAGTCTCGTGACCGCCAAGCGGGATGCCACGCTCACGATCGATGTCCCCGGCCCGTGCAGCTAGCGGGGAGACGATACGTCCGGGCCCGCACCGGTACCGAGCCGGCGATTGTGGGCCAGGGACACGATCAGGCTGGGTGCGCCGTTGACGAACACCAGTACCGCGATTGCGATCGTGACGGAAAGCCACGGCTGTGACAACCAGTAGGTGTTTGCGAATTGGACGGCTGCGACGAGGCTCAGGATCCACCCCACTGTCTGGACACGACGAACACGGCGGGCGGGTCTGACCGGATAGGACCCTGACATCATCGGCAGTGTGCGGCCGTAGTTTTCGCGTGCAGCGAGCAGCGCGGCTGCCGTGTGCAGCACCACCGCCAGCACTGCTGCTGCCGTTGCGATCAGCATGTGCACGTCCTTTCGTCAGCCCCACCGGGAAGTCTCTCATCCTCCCAGCGTGATGTCACGGACGTAGTCGGCGGACCAGAAACAGCGATCCGGCGCAGGCGAGCGCGGAAACCAGCAGTGCAAGAGCAGCTTCGGTGCTTTGGAAACGCCAGAAGCTTCTGTCCTCGAAATACTCGATCTCGAATCGATCGGCGCCTTGGCGTTCGATGCACTGGTTGTAGCGGACGATCTGCTCCTGATTCAGCGCGTCGGATCGCCTCTCCCAGTCGGCGTAGGTCTCTTCTGGGCGCTGCTGCATCTCGTTCCAGAACGACTCGTCCTCCGCGCAGAGCGCGTAGTCGATGTCGACAACGTTGCCGTCGACGTCGACGTAGTTCTGATCGATGGACCACCTGGATGCGGGACCGTATGAAACGAACTCGCCGGACTGCACGAGGTCGCCGATCGGCTGGCTTTCCACCAGCGGCGTCGCATAATGCTGGCGTACCGTGGTGGATAGGAGAACCGAGAGGCCGACGGTCGCGACCAGCGTCAAGACCATTGCCCCAATCGTATTGCGCAGCAACAACGCACACGTGCTACCGATCATCAGCGCCACCGCAGTGTAGGCGGCGGGCATCAGTGCCTCGGTTTCGAAGATCGGGTAATCGAAGCGAGATCGTCCGGTACCTCCGGATATGGTCCAGAAGCCGGAACTGTCGGGCAACCGCGTCCACGAGAACACCAGGCCGTGCACCAGCATTGCCAGGATGATCGGTACGAATACGACGAGGACGCGGGAGAAGTACCAGCGCACGCGTCCGACCGACTGCGACAGCGACAGCACATGCGTTCCGCGTTCGATATCTCGCGAGAACACCGTAACCCCGACGAACAGCCCGATGAGGCTGGGAAGGGCGATCGTGAGCAGTGTCGTTCCCGTCAACGCGGTTTGCGCCGCGCATATCGTCGAATCGGTTCCGAAGCACGAGAAGAACGTGCCGTACGTGCCTGCATAGGGGGAGTTCCACAGAACCAGTGACGTGCCTGCAGTCACCACGGCTACGAGCGCGACGACTCCAAGGGCGCCGAGCAGACTGGCGCGGAATTGTCGATACGTCACCCAGAACATCACTCCACCCCGCTCAGGTGCGCCAGTACGACGTCGTCGAGAGTGGCGGGCAAGACTGTGGCGTCGGGCCGGGGCCCGCGGATGACGGTGGTCCCGCCGATCATCCCCACAATCTGCCCATCCGGCGCGGACGTTGTTCCTCTGACTACGTAGTGTTCGTTCACGATATCCTCGGTATTTCCGTCCAATTGCATTCGGCCACTGCGTAACAGGAGTAAACGGTCGGCGACGTCGACGAGATCGGCCAGCACGTGGGAGGACAGCACAATAGTGGTTCCTCGGTCGGCGGCGTCGCGCATGAGCAACTGTGCGACCGCGCGTCGGGCAACGGGGTCGAGGTCGGCGAGTGGTTCGTCGAGCAGCACGATCTCCGGAAGTCGTCCCAGCACAAGCGCAATCGCGATGCGAGTCCGCTGTCCTGGCGAGAGTCGCTTGATCTTCGTGCGCAGGTCGAGGCCGGTCTCTTCGACGATTCCGTTGGCGTAGGCGTCGTCCCACCGGTCGTTGGTGTCGCGGCCGAACCGGAGCATTTCGGCGATCGAGAAACGTGCGAACAACGGCTTGTGCTGAGCCAGATACGACAGCCCAGGTGCGATCCCGCGATCGTCGACCGAGTGGCCGAGGACTGTCACTTCTCCTGCATCGGCGTGCAGCAGCCCGACGATCATCGACATCAGCGTCGTCTTGCCTGCCCCGTTGGAACCGACGAGTGCGGTGATCGAACCCCGAGGCAGCGAGAAGGAACACTGATCGAGTACGGGTCGACGGCGAAACGATTTGCTGAGCTCCGACGCCTCGAGCACTGAATCCGTCACGTCTGTGGTCCTTCCGGTTCGGGGAATTCACGGTCGAGTGCAGCGGCGAAGAGCGCTTCGAGGTCGGTGCGTTCGAGGCCGGCACTCGCACCGTGGCCCACCCATGTGTCGAGTTCTGCAGCGAGCGCCGACTTTTCGGCCATGCCTGCCTTGACGAGAGTGCCGGTGACGAACGTGCCGAGCCCCGGCCGTCCCTCGGCCAGCCCGTCGTGCTCGAGTTCCTTGTATGCCTTCAGCACGGTGTTGGGGTTGATCGCGAGCGTCGGGACGTCGTCTTTTGCTGTCGGCAGCTTGTCGCCGACAGCAAGGTCCCCGCGTCGCAAAGCGTGTTTGACCTGTAGGACCAGCTGCACGTACGTCGGAATGCCCGAGCGTCGGTCGATGCGAAATTCGATCACCCTGCACCCTTTCACTAATGTTGTAGATAATTAGTGTCATAGGACAACGCGGATGTCAAGTACGCAGCTACCCTCGGGTATGGCCGTTTTGCAGAACCACCCCCTGTCCGGTTTGGAAAGCACGTACGCCGACGAGCTCGCCGACCTCACCGTGCCCTGGCAGGGCGCCGAGACACCCGATCCGACACTGCTGGTGTTGAACGAGCAACTCGCGCAGTCCCTCGGGCTGGACGTGGACGCACTGCGTCAGGAAGTAGGGGTCTTGTCCGGCGGCATTGCGCCGGAAGGCTCCACGCCGGTTGCGATGGCGTACGCCGGCCATCAGTTCGGTGGGTATGCACCGCTCCTCGGTGACGGTCGGGCTCTGCTACTCGGGGAACTGCACGACAACGAGGGCCGTCGCGTTGATCTGCATCTGAAAGGTTCGGGGCGCACACCGTTTTCGCGAGGCGGCGACGGTTTCGCGGTGGTCGGTCCGATGCTCCGGGAGTACCTGATCAGTGAGGCCATGTTCGCTCTCGGTATCCCCACGACGCGCTCGCTCTCGGT